>NZ_JBFRDW010000980.1:0-1455 GCF_052113985.1 Pseudoduganella sp. RAF53_2
GGGTTACGCCTCGGGTTTTCCGCATTGCACAATCGAAAAAACAAAAAAAACAAAAAAATTTCTGTGTGGCATTTAATGCCCTCAGGTAAACGGTCGTCTTGTACTCTTGAGAGCGCAGAACTGTACCGCTGCTCGATTTGAACCTACCAACAGGAGTTTTAAAATGCTGAGCCTTCACACCAACGCCGCGGCGCTGTCCGCTCAAAACTCGATCAGCCGCACGCAGAATCAGCTGTCGACCTCCATGACCCGTCTGAGCACCGGCTTCCGCATCAATTCCGCGATGGATGATGCTGCTGGCCTGCAGATCGCAACCCGCCTGAAGACCCAAACCTCGGGCATGGGCGTTGCAATGCGTAACACCCAGAACTCCATCTCCCTGATGCAAACCGCTGAAGGCGCCCTGGACGAGACCACCAACATCCTGAACCGCATGAAAGACCTGGCAACCCAGGCCGCTGACGGTTCCTCGACCTCGAACGACCAGACTGCAATGCAGAAGGAATTCGACTCCCTGACCGACGAACTGTCGAACATCTTCGGCAACACCAAGTTCGGCGGCACCGCACTGTTCAACTCCGGCGGCGGTAAGCTGACCTCCGCAATCACCTTCCAGATCGGTGCTGACTCGACCGAAACCCTGGCAGCTGACTTCTCCACCGAACTGAGCACCGCTTTCGGCTCGATCTCCACCGCTACCGGCGCAAACCAGACCGGTACCGGCGGTGCAGCTGGCGCCCAGCTGACCGGCGCGGCTAACGCCACCATCAACCAACTGGCAACCGCGATCGACGACGTCGGCGCACTGCGTTCCAAGCTGGGTGCTATCTCGAACCGTCTGGACCACGTCTACAACAACTTGTCCAACATCTCGACCAACACCAAGAACGCAACCGGCCGTATCATGGACGTGGACTTCGCCGCTGAATCCGCAACCATGACCTCGAACCAGATGCTGCTGCAAGCTGGTACCGCAATGCTGAAGCAGACCAACAGCCAGTCTTCCCTGGTTCTGTCCCTGCTGCAGTAATCGCCGCAGACACTGCCTGGCCCGTAAGCGGCCGGGCAGGCTAAGAGCCAACCGCACACACGGTTGGCTTTTTTATTACCGCCGTATTACCATTGGCTTTCATGGCGATAGATCGAGTCACGCCGTCCAATCCGGCGCTAAGCATCCACGACCGGCTAGTGCGCGAGGCCCCCGGCCAGGCGCAAGCACAGCCGATCCCGCCGGTGGCCCAGCCACCAGGCGATGTGCCCGACTTCGCCCTGCAACCTGGCTTGCCGGCTTCCGTCGGCGCCCTGCTCGATGCCGCCGAAGGCCTGACGCAAAACGCCGCCAATACCCAGGCCGCCGCCCTCATCGGCGCTGGCGCCCGCGCTCTGGCCGATGCCGAGCTGGCCGGCGCCATGCAGCCCAACCAGATTTTCATGTCGCGCCAGCTGGTGTGGCAT
>NZ_JBFRDW010000981.1:0-1448 GCF_052113985.1 Pseudoduganella sp. RAF53_2
ACCACGCGGCGGATCGGTTGATTGTTTGCTTGCATACGATTGTCCTTAACGGTTCATGCGATTGAGGATCTGGCCGCGCAATGCGCGCGCGCCAGCATCATTCAGCGGCGACAGCACACTGCGGGCATTCGGTGGAATGTGCGCGGCTTCGCTGCCATTGCTCTCGAAAACGTAATGGCGGAATAGTTCCTGCCAGGCGGCGCGCTGGGCCGGCGGCAGGTCGCGCATGGTCATCAGCGCCAGCATCAGGGCATTGGTGGGCGTGTCCATGAAACCGGGCGACTGGCGCCACCAGTAGTTGACCAGGATATTGAAGGGATCAAGCGCCTCCACCTGGTGCCACCACATGCTCGGGATGAAGATCGCGTCGCCCGCTTCCAGCTCGGCCGACTGCGCCTGCGCCAGCGCCTCGGCAAAGCGCGGGTAACGCACCATGTCCGGACGATGGAAATCCACTAGGCTGATGGCCTGTCCCGCCGGCGTAAAGTCAAGCGGACCGATATACAGATTGCGCAGCTGCTCAGGAGGGAACAGCGTGAAGCGCCGCCGCCCCGCCGCTACGCAGGCGATATTGTCAGGCAGGTCGTAGTGGGCAGCGATGCGGGTCTGATTGCCCAGCCAGATACTGACCCAGGGCTGGCGCGCGCCCATCTCCAGGTCGTTCTCGGTGCGCAAGCCCGGCAGGCAGCCATCGACCTCGGTGGAACCAACGTAGATGGCGGGCGGCTGCACATCATTGCGGTGGGCCTCCAGTTCTTCCAGCACGCCGCCAAGCCCCGTGCGCACGGAAGCGAAATTGAAACCGCTCAGGTCTTCGTTGTAGAAGAAGCGGCCGCGGATGTCCGGCGCCCCCAGCATGGCGACTACCTTTTCGCCCTGGTAGAAACGGTGCAGGTAATCGCTGGCGGCGCGCTGCGATGTGCGGGCTGCCTGCACCAGAGGCCACTGTGCGGCCAGGCCACGCAACACCAGCGGCTCGGTGGACGTCAGCAGCTCGTCATCCAGATCTGAAGGGCACAAGCCCGCCAGTTCGCGCATGGGCTTAGGCGTTTGCATTGACAGCACGCTGCTTGCGCTCAATCAGGCCGCGGAAATTGGACAGCGAAGCCATCACCATGTAAATCGACTGAAGATGTCCGGCGCGGTTCAGGCTTTCCAAAACGTCGCCTGGCAGCTGCAGCAGCTTGTCTTCGTTGATCGTGTGGAAACCGAACAGGCGGTTCTGCGAGCCATCTTCCAGCTCGATATCGGCCACGAAGGATTCCAGCAGATCGTGCTCGCGCAGCACGGCAATGAAGCCAGGCAGATCCTGCAAGCCCTGGTGGATCGCCAGCAGCATCGAATTCACGTGTTCCAGATAGGGCGTGGTGCCGCCATAAGCCAGGAACAGCGCCTCGCCTTCCGTGCGGCTGACGCGCGGGCTGTCCATGTCGATGTGGATGTTGAGC
>NZ_JBFRDW010000982.1:0-1446 GCF_052113985.1 Pseudoduganella sp. RAF53_2
CGCAGGAGGACTGATGAAGCCTTACGAATTGTATTAYTGGCCCACGATCCAGGGACGCGGTGAATTCGTGCGCCTGGCACTGGAAGAAGCCGGCGTGCCTTACGTCGACGTGGCGCGCCAGAAGAAGGGCATGCCGCCGACCATGGCGTCCATCGATCCCGCGCAGGAAGAACGGGCCTCGTTCGCGCCGCCGGTGTTGCGCGCAGGCGAGCTGCTGATCGGCCAGACGGCCAATATCCTGATGTTTATCGGCGCCCGCCACGGCCTGGCGCCGCGTTCGGAAGCGGGCCGCTTGTGGTGCAATGAACTGCAGCTGACCATCGCGGACATCGTCAACGAAGCACACGACACGCACCATCCCATCTCCACCAATCATTATTACGAAGACCAGAAGAAGGAAGCGAAAGCGCGCGCCAGGGACTTCTGCGCCGAGCGCATTCCCAAGTTCCTTGGCTACTTCGAGCAAATCCTGCAGAACAATCCGGGACGCGGCAAGTACATGGCCGGCTCGCGTTTGAGCTATGTGGACCTGTCGATGTTCCAACTGATTTCAGGCCTGCGCTACGCCTTCCCGAAAACGATGAAGAAGCTGGAGCCGGACTGGCCCGGCCTGGTGGCCCTGCACAAGATGGTGTCGGAGCGGCCGAATATCGCGGCCTATCTGGCTTCGAAGCGGCGGATTGCCTTCAATGAAGATGGCATCTTCCGCCACTATCCGGAGCTGGAGAAGTGACGCGCGGATTAGCGCGCGCTGGTGACGGGGTAGCCGGCTTCCACGATGGCCGATTTGACGGCGTCCAGTGCGGCGCCGCTGTCCACTTTGACCTGTTTGCTGGCCAGGTCGATATCGACCGTGGCGCCCGCATCCACGGCCTTTACGGCCTTGGTGACGGAAGCGACGCAATGGCCGCAGCWCATATTTTCAACTTGCAGTTCGTACATCAGAAACTCCTTTTTTCTCAATGATGATTCATCTTAATCCTTGCCACCGTTGGAAGGTCAAGCTTCTTTTTGCCGCGCTGGCGGCTGGCGGACTCGCACAGGCGGCGTCGCTTGATCCTGCCGTCGTGCGGCAGATCGATGACGTGGTGGGCCAGGTCGGCAAGGATCGCTTGCCCGGCGCGGTCGTACTGGTGGCGCGCAATGGTGAGACGGTATTTCGCAAGGCTTATGGCTGGGCTGATATCGACAGGCGCCAGCCGATGGAGCCGGCGGTGTCCATGCCCATTGGTTCGGTCACCAAGCAGTTTACCGCCACGGCCATCATGATGCTGGCGGAGGAGGGCAAGCTGTCCCTCACCGATTCGGTGGCGCAGCACTTGCCGGACCTTGCGCCGCAGCTGCGCGATGTCTCGATTGAGCAGCTGTTGACGCATACTTCCGGTGTGCCGGACTACACCAGGCAGTGGCGCTTCCTGCTGCTGGATCGCGGCGATGAGATTGCGC
>NZ_JBFRDW010000983.1:0-1445 GCF_052113985.1 Pseudoduganella sp. RAF53_2
CGACGAAGTAATGTAGTTGGCGTATATCAAGCATTTCAGACCTCCGAGGACTCAAGTGTCGCACATTCCGTCTTAGACAGACTTAAGTCGACTGACTAGACTGGGCTCTACCAACTAACCCATTTAGGAGTTCGTAACATGAGCATCAAAGATAAACTGATCGGCGACAATCCACTTGGCTTTGGCACTGCGCCTCTGGGCAATATGTTCCGCAATATTCCGGAGGAAGAAGCGGAAGCCACTGTCGACGCGGCGTGGGAGCAGGGCGTACGCTACTTCGATACGGCGCCGTTCTATGGCGCGGGCCTGGCTGAAATCCGCCTCGGCAAAGCGCTGGCAAAGCATAAGCGCAGCGATTATGTGCTGTCCACCAAAGTGGGCCGCCTGATTCTGGATGAAGTGGAAGACGCCAAGGCGCGCGACCTGGGCGAGAAAGGCGGCCTGTTCGTGCATGGCCGTCCGAACAAGATTGTCAACGACTACACCGCGACGGCCACCCTGCGCTCGATTGAAGACAGTCTGAAACGTATGAATACCGATCATCTGGACATCGTCTATGTCCACGATGTGGCGCAGGACTTCTACGGCGATGAATGGCTGGCCAAATTTGAAGAAGCCCGCACCGGCGCCTTCCGCGTGCTGCAGCAGTTGCGCGAGCAGGGCGTGATCAAGGCCTGGGGTCTCGGTGTGAACCGCGTCGAGCCGATCGAATTGCTGCTGGATCTGCAGGAAGTGCAGGCGGATGGCTTCCTGCTGGCCGGACGCTATACCATGCTGGACCATGAGCGCGCGCTGCAACGCCTGATGCCTGCGCTGAAGGCGAATAATGCGGAACTGGTAGTCGGCGGTCCTTACAGCTCGGGCGTTCTGGCCGGCGGCGCGACCTTCGAATATCAGAAGGCCTCGCCGGAAATCCTGGCCAAGGTTGAGCGCATCAAGACACTGGCTGCGCGCCATGGCATCAGCGTGAAGGCGGCGGCCTTGCAGTTCGTGCTGGCCAATCCGCTGGTGGCTTCGGTGATTCCTGGCGCCAGCCGTCCCGAGCGCATCCAGGAAGACCGCGCGGCGCTGGCGGAGAAGATTCCTGCGGCGTTCTGGTGCGAACTGCGCGAGCAGGGCCTGGTCGCCGCCAATGCTCCACTGCCAGTTTGAGGTGCGCCATGGCTACAGCATCTGCACACATTGAGATCCCTGCCTCTGCGGAACGTGTATGGCAACTGATCGGCGGCTTCGATTCGCTGCCGGACTGGCTGCCATATATTCCGAAAAGTGAGTTGAGCGAAGGAGGGCGGGTCCGCACGCTGGCAAATCCAAGCGGTGACGCCATCGTCGAGCGCCTGCTGTCCTTCGACGACGCCGGACGCAGCTACAGCTACGCGATTCTGTCGGCGCCGTTCCCGGTCGTCGGCTACCGCTCGACACTGCGCGTGGTGGAGAACGGGGAC
>NZ_JBFRDW010000984.1:0-1444 GCF_052113985.1 Pseudoduganella sp. RAF53_2
AGAGCTGGAGGCAATCAATGTCTTTGCCACCAACCTGAAAGCCCTGCTGCTGGCGGCGCCGGCCGGCCAGCGCGCCACCATGGGCCTGGACCCGGGCCTGCGCACCGGCGTGAAGGTGGCGGTGGTCGATTCCACCGGCAAGGTTGTGGATACTGCCACCATTTATCCACACCAGCCGCGCAATGACTGGCACGGTGCACTGCACACCTTGTCGCAGCTGGCGGCCAAGCACAATGTGTCCCTGATTTCGATCGGCAACGGCACCGCTTCCCGCGAAACGGACAAGCTGGCGGCTGACCTGATCAAGCAGAATGCAGAACTGAAGCTGACCAAGATCGTGGTGTCCGAGGCGGGCGCTTCGGTGTACTCGGCGTCCGAATACGCTTCGAAAGAGTTGCCGGAGCTGGACGTGTCCTTGCGCGGTGCGGTGTCGATTGCCCGCCGCCTGCAGGACCCGCTGGCCGAGCTGGTGAAGATCGATCCGAAATCCATCGGCGTGGGCCAGTACCAGCACGACGTTTCGCAAACCCAGCTGGCGCGCACCCTGGACGCMGTGGTCGARGATTGCGTGAACGCCGTGGGCGTGGACGTGAATACKGCWTCSGYGSCGCTGCTGGCGCGCRTSTCCGGCCTGTCGTCGAGCGTGGCGCAGAGCATCGTGTCCTACCGCGACCTGAAGGGCGCTTTCGCCTCGCGTGCCGCGCTGGAGAGCGTGCCGCGCCTGGGCGACAAGACCTTTGAGCAAGCGGCGGGCTTCCTGCGCATCAATGGCAGCGAGAATCCGCTGGATGCGTCGGCCGTGCACCCGGAATCGTATCCGGTGGTCGAGAAGATCCTGGCCGATATCAAGAAGGACATCAAGGGCGTGATCGGCGACGGCAAGCTGCTGAAATCGCTGTCCCCGGCCAAGTACGCCGACGAGCAGTTCGGTGTGCCAACCGTGACCGACATCATCAAGGAACTGGAAAAGCCGGGCCGCGATCCGCGTCCGGAATTCACCACCGCCACCTTCAAGGAAGGCGTGGAGGAAATTTCCGACCTGCGTCCGGACATGATCCTGGAAGGCGTGGTGACCAATGTGGCCGCGTTTGGCGCCTTCGTGGACATCGGCGTGCATCAGGACGGCCTGGTGCACATCTCCGCACTGTCGAATACGTTTGTTAAAGACCCGCACACGGTGGTGAAAGCCGGCCAGGTGGTCAAGGTCAAGGTGCTGGAAGTGGACGTGAAGCGCAAGCGCATTGCACTGACCATGCGCCTCACGGACAGCGCACCGGCGGCCGGTTCGCGTCCCGAGCAGCGCAGTGACCGCAACGACCGCCGCGCCATGGGCCAGCAGCAGAAGCAGCAGTCGCGCGAGCCGGCCGTGCAGGGCTCGATGGCAGCCGCCTTCGCCAAGCTGCGCGGCTAAGCAAACTCGGCGGATCGATGATCCGCCCTACGC
>NZ_JBFRDW010000985.1:0-1441 GCF_052113985.1 Pseudoduganella sp. RAF53_2
CAGCAAGTCGACTCGACCAAGACCTCCGAGGGCGTGGAAGAGGGCGCACCGAGCGAAGGTAGCCAGAAAGAATCGCCGCTGGACCAGTTCACCCAGAACCTGAACAAGTCCGCCGCCGAAGGCAAGATCGACCCGCTGATCGGCCGCGAAGACGAAGTGGATCGCGTGATCCAGGTCCTGTGCCGCCGCCGCAAAAACAACCCGCTGCTGGTGGGCGAAGCCGGCGTGGGCAAGACCGCCATCGCGGAAGGCCTGGCATGGCGCATCACCCAGGGCGATGTGCCGGAAGTGCTGTCGAATGCTGTCGTGTATTCGCTGGACATGGGCGCGCTGCTGGCCGGTACCAAATACCGCGGCGACTTCGAGCAGCGCCTGAAGGCAGTGCTGAAGCAGCTGAAAGATAATCCGAACGGCATCCTGTTCATCGACGAGATCCACACCATCATCGGCGCCGGTTCGGCGTCGGGCGGTACGCTGGACGCGTCCAACCTGCTGAAACCGGCCCTGGCCAACGGCCAGCTGAAGTGCATCGGCGCGACCACCTTCACGGAATTCCGTGGCGTGTTCGAGAAAGACCATGCGCTGAGCCGCCGCTTCCAGAAGGTCGACGTGAACGAGCCGACCGTGGAACAGACCGTGCAGATTCTGCGCGGCCTGAAGTCGCGTTTCGAAGAGCACCATGGCGTGAAGTATTCGTCGTCCGCCCTGTCCACCGCGGCAGAGCTGGCAGCGCGCTTCATCAATGACCGCCATCTGCCGGACAAGGCCATCGACGTGATCGACGAAGCTGGCGCCGCCCAGCGCATCCTGCCGAAGTCCAAGCAGAAGAAAACCATCGGCAAGACCGAGATCGAGGAAATCATCTCCAAGATCGCGCGTATTCCGCCGCAGACCGTCAACCAGGACGACCGCAGCAAGCTGCAGACCATCGACCGCGACCTGCGCAACGTGGTGTTCGGCCAGGACCCTGCGATCGAAGCGCTGGCATCGGCCATCAAGATGTCGCGTGCAGGCCTGGGCAAGCAGGACAAGCCAATCGGCTCCTTCCTGTTCTCCGGTCCGACCGGCGTCGRCAAGACCGAAGTGGCGAAGCAGCTGGCCTTCATCCTCGGCATCGAACTGATCCGCTTCGACATGTCCGAGTACATGGAACGCCACGCCGTAAGCCGCCTGATTGGCGCGCCGCCGGGCTATGTAGGCTTCGACCAGGGCGGTCTGCTGACCGAGGCGATCACCAAGAAGCCGCACTCCGTGCTGCTGCTGGACGAGATCGAAAAAGCGCATCCGGATATCTTCAATATCCTGCTGCAGGTGATGGACCATGGCACGCTGACCGACAACAACGGCCGCAAGGCTGACTTCCGCAACGTGATCATCATCATGACCACCAACGCGGGTGCGGAAAGCCTGCAGAAGCGTTCGATCGGCTTCACCGACAGCA
>NZ_JBFRDW010000986.1:0-1434 GCF_052113985.1 Pseudoduganella sp. RAF53_2
GTCAGTAGTAAAGATAGTTGTAACTCCAAGCGGGARTAGCTCAGTTGGTAGAGCGCAACCTTGCCAAGGTTGAGGTCGAGAGTTCGAGACTCTTTTCCCGCTCCAGAATTCCAGACGGCAGAAAGTAACCAGCTGCCGATCTAGCCCAGACTTCTCTGGCGAGGTAGCAAAGCGGTTATGCAGCGGCCTGCAAAGCCGTCTAGACGGGTTCGACTCCCGTCCTCGCCTCCATAACATCATGTGGTTACATGCGAAAAAGCCCGGAACTTCCGGGCTTTTTTGCGTTCCAATGGCCTCGACACCGTTGAGAACCGCCCGGTTCGGGCGGTCAAACCGCCGCAAAACGGCCTCGGTTGGGCGTCTATACGAGTTGACCCATCAGTGCGGTACCTGGCGATTTGCCACCAATTGTCATGGAGGCAGCATAGCAGCGATCACCCAACGGCGCGGCAAATTTGAATTGCGCGTCAAACAYCCGCTCTTACCCAAGGGCTTCTATTACGCCACGGGCTCAATGAATCGACTGAGAGCCCACCACCAGCAGCTGACGTGGCGGAGCGGACAGATTTGTCGGTTTCATGGGTTTTCATCCTAGGGCACACCCTTATGCGTGGGGCGGCTACAGTCTCGCCCCAGTAGCGACCAGGGCTCACCTGCAGGCATTGTGTTCCAGGCCGCGATTATCTGGAGCACGGCCCCGGCGCCGGGGCGCCGCACCTGGCTTTTGCGGCGCAGCGTTGGGGACAAAGGCGGCGTGACGATCATTCCGGACGGTTGCCTCCAAGTAGACAGCAGCGTTGAAGTGCGCGGTATTCCGGATGCTGGCGATCAACACGCAGACCATGATGGCGACAGAGATAGAAATGTTAATGGTGATGTGACGAGGAGACGCGAGCATACAAGCGACGCCTCCTCAATCGTGATATCAGTCGTCTTAGGCCAAAAATTCTAAAGAATCTGATATCGAAATGGTTATTGCTTCGGTAGTAAAAGTAATCGCGAGGGCAGGACCGCCTGGATAGTATGAGAAGTTATGAGAACGCACTTCCTTCGCACGGCCATGATGGCCCTCGTTTTTTTATATAGCAGCTGGGCTGCCGCTGCCAGTCCGGCCACTTGGATCTGGTATCCGGGTGATTTCGAAATCTGGTTGAGCAACCAGATGCAGGTCAAGCGCGTCGAGCGTGATGCGCCCTTCATGCCGTTCTGGCGCTTCTACAGCCACCAGCCGCAGGTGAACTTCTCCAGGCAGGTCGAGCTGGCCGCTCCCGAGGAACTGAGCCTGACTGCCGAGGGCAGATACAGCGTGGTTGTGGATGGCAAATTCGTGCAGGGCRATCAACAGCACATTGCGCTACCTGCCGGCAAGCACACCATCAATGTCCAAGTCTACAATGCCGCGTCGCCGCCTGCCATTCTGGTGCGGGGCAAGAC
>NZ_JBFRDW010000987.1:0-1428 GCF_052113985.1 Pseudoduganella sp. RAF53_2
ACGGTGCCCTTGTAGATCGGCATGTCAACGGATGGGCTGCCATCCGAGAACGACAGGGTTGCTTTGGTATCAGAAATGTTCATAGGACTCTTCCTTCTTGGAGAGATGCGGCTTAATAAAAAACTTACTCTGGCGGCGCCAGGCCATCAAACAATGATCAGGCCTTGCGCAGGCGTTGCAGCAGTGCGTGCACATGCGGCAGATCGATCTCGCCTTCCGGCTCCTTGCGGGCCAGCACCAGATCCATCAGCGCATTGTCCGACAAATCGAGGAGCCGCGTGAGTGCGTCCACTTCTTCGTCAGTCAATTCCGTTTCGTGCGCATCCAGAAAACGCGTCAGGATGATGTCGTTTTCCAGCAGGCCCCGTCGGGCGCGCCAGCGAAGGCGCGCGCGGTTCGACGGGTCGGCCTGATGCGCACGTTTTTCCAGTTCAGCCATAAATCTAAAAAATCAGATTGCGCGGCGAACCATCAGTTCCTTGATCTTGCCGATGGCCTTGTTCGGGTTCAGGCCTTTCGGGCACACGTCCACGCAGTTCATGATGGAGTGGCAGCGGAACAGACGATATGGGTCTTCCAGGTTATCCAGACGCTGGCCGGTGGCTTCGTCGCGCGAGTCGGCGATGAAGCGGTAGGCTTGCAGCAGGCCGGCCGGGCCGACGAACTTGTCCGGGTTCCACCAGAACGATGGGCAGGAGGTCGAGCAGCAAGCGCACAGGATGCACTCGTACAGGCCATCCAGCTCTTCACGTTCGGCAGGCGATTGCAGGCGCTCTTTCTCCGGCGGGATCGAGTCGTTGATCAGGAACGGCTTGATCGAATCGTACTGCTTGAAGAACTGCGTCATGTCGACGATCAGGTCGCGGATCACCGGCAGGCCTGGCAGAGGGCGCAGCACGATAGGCTCGCTCAGCTCGTTCAGGTTGGTGGTGCAGGCCAGGCCGTTCTTGCCGTTGATGTTCATGGCGTCCGAACCGCACACGCCTTCACGGCAGGAGCGGCGCAGGGCCAGGGAATCGTCAACGTCGGACTTGATGCGCTGCAGGGCGTCCAGCAGCATCTTGTCGGTGTCCTTCAGCTCGACGGTCACGTCTTGCATGTACGGCTTGGCATCCTTGTCCGGATCGTAACGGTAAATCTTGAGTTTGAGAGTGCGTGGCATGTTCTTCTGGCCCTTAGAAAGTACGTGGTTTCGGTTTGAAGGTGTCAACCGTCAGCGGCTTGGTTTGAACTGCCTTGTATTCCAGGCGGTTGCCTTCCGAGAACCACAGGGTGTGCTTCATCCAGTTGTCGTCGTCGCGATGCGGGTAATCGTTGTGGGCGTGGGCGCCACGCGATTCCTTGCGTGCTGCTGCGGAGGTGATCGTCGCTTTGGCGGTCTCGATCAGGTTGTCCAGTTCCAGCGCTTCCACGCGGGCGGTGTTGAAC
>NZ_JBFRDW010000988.1:0-1427 GCF_052113985.1 Pseudoduganella sp. RAF53_2
GATTTACGACCGCACCACTGGCGAAGTGACTTACGGCCGCGTGCCATCCGGTTCCGTGGTTGTATCGGGCTCACTGCCGTCGGCCGATGGCAAGTACAGCCTGTATTGCGCCGTGATCGTGAAGCGCGTGGACGCACAGACCCGCGCCAAGACCGGCATCAACGAACTGCTGCGCGGCGTATAAAACCGCAAAGCCAGGCAAGTGCCTGCCACGCTGTGGCAGGCACCAGACTTTAAGGGTTCTAAAAAAGGAGACACCCAAACCATGGCAATGGACCGCCTGTTCCAGCTGATGAAGGAAAAGAACGCATCGGATATGTTCTTCGCCGTGGGTTCTCCCGTCCACCTCAAGATCAACGGGCTGCTGATTCCAATCAATCAGCAAAAGCTTGAGCCGGACAATCTGCACGCCCTGCTGGCCGAAGTCTGCTCCCCCGAGCAACTGGCCGAGCTGGAAGAAACGAATGAGCTGAACATGGGTATCGGCGTGCCGAACCTGGGCCGCTTCCGTCTCTCCGCCTTCCGCCAGCGCGGCACCATCTCCGCCGTGTTCCGTTTCGTACCGGCGAATATTCCGCCGCTGGGCGAACTGGGACTGCCACCAGTGCTGGCGGAATTGATCATGGAAAAGCGCGGCCTGGTGCTGCTGGTGGGCGCGACCGGCTCCGGCAAGTCCACCACCATTGCAGCCATGCTGGATCACCGCAACGATCTGCGCTCGGGCCACATCCTGACGCTGGAAGACCCGATCGAATATCTGTTCAAGAACAAGAAGTCGATCGTGAACCAGCGCGAAATTGGTTCCGACGCCAAGGACTTCTACACCGCGCTGCGCAACTCCATGCGCCAGGCGCCGGACTGCATTCTGATCGGCGAGATCCGCGACAAGGAAACCATGGCCGCAGCCCTCGCTTACGCGCAGTCGGGCCACCTGGTGCTGGCGACGCTGCACGCGAATAACTCGTACAACGCGCTGAACCGGATTATCTCTTTCTACCCGATCGAGAACCGCCCGGCGCTGCTGCAGGACTTGTCCTCGACCGTGAAAGCGATCGTCTCGCAGCGCCTGTGCCGTTCTGCGGCAGGCGGCACGCGCACACCGGCGGTTGAAGTGATGGTCAACACGCGCTATATCTCCGACCTGATCGAAAAAGGCGAAATCTCGCAGATTAAGGAAGCGCTGGAAAAATCCCTGTCGCCCGGCTCGCAGTCCTTCGAGCAGGCGCTGTATGGCCTGGTGCAGGAAGGCCTGGTCACGCAGGAAGAAGCGCTCGCGAACGCCGACTCCGCGACCAACCTGCTCTGGCTGCTCAACCACGGCCTCGAAGCCAAGCCCGCCGACGACGAGCAAGCGCCCTCCACCGCCTCCGAAACCTCCTTCACCGAGTTCACCCTCAACACCTAACACCCTGGGGTCAGATCCGACA
>NZ_JBFRDW010000989.1:0-1426 GCF_052113985.1 Pseudoduganella sp. RAF53_2
GTGATACACCGAGGCCCAGACAAGCGCAGAATCTGAAAAGTAAATCTTCTTAGTAGGCCCGGTCACAGAGTAACACCCACTTTCTGAAATTACTGAGGCCGCCAGGTCCTTGTGAACCATCTCGCACGAAGATACGAAGAGTCGCTTGCCTTCCATGTGTGGACGAAGCATTACGCCAAGGTCGTCGTAATCGATATCGTCTCGGTTTGTCGTGCATAGTCCAGCGCGGTTACCATGAGCAGAAATGTGTAAGTAGCGATAGTTCGAATCACCGAAAGCCACTACTGCCTGTTCGAACTGTTTCCGGGTCCGAACGTAGTGATATTCCGGTACTTTTCCGT
The DNA here is from genome assembly GCF_052113985.1 of Pseudoduganella sp. RAF53_2. Classification (NCBI taxonomy): domain Bacteria; kingdom Pseudomonadati; phylum Pseudomonadota; class Betaproteobacteria; order Burkholderiales; family Oxalobacteraceae; genus Pseudoduganella; species Pseudoduganella sp. RAF53_2. Next base: position 342 of record NZ_JBFRDW010000989.1, read on the forward strand.
GTAGTCGTAGAACATGCGAGAGCATCACTCCTTCGAAATGTCCATTGCCTTCGTCCGTGGGATGGAGGCTCTCAATAATGAATACATCAGGTGTTGTCGCCATTGCTTCCTCATATTGAATTTATAGATTTGTGAAACATCATTTGTGCAGCTCATCTTGAGGAGTGGCTGCTCCACTGTCACCGGACTCCCTTACCTTGTTGGCGTTTCGTGCTTCGGACTCTGAGTCGTTGTTTCGTTCCGCTGTGCCTTCTGCGGAGACCTTTGCGTCCTTCGCGAGATTGTTCATGATATTTGGAACAAGCATCTCGATGAAGCCTGCAACCATCGCGAACATGAAGATTCCATACTGATCTGGTTGATCTTTCACGAAAGAGAAGGCTACGTTTGCTTTGATTGCGAAATACACGAACAGTGACGCAATAGCGGCAATCACAATTCGCGACCCTCCAACTAGACGATTGGTGGTGAGGTCCGCATCCACATCAATAGTCAAGGTTTTATAACCTACGACAATTGAGAGTAGACCGCCAAGTGCACCACACGCAATGACTTGAGCAAGAATCTGCCTGCTACCTAAGAAATCGAACTGAGAGACTAAAAATGCGAGAAGTACCAAACAGAAGGCGCTTAATGAATATTGGAGTCTGCCTTCCACCGTTTTTAGTTTAACTAGCCGGCTTTCTGCATGTTTAAGAACCGCCTTGGCATCTTCGACGTGCCCGCCTACGTTCAAGGTCATGGCACGCGCAACCAATCGATTGATTGATTCTGTTGTTGAAAGGTTCTCGGGGAGTAGCGAGTACATCCTCGCTAGCGGCATACCGATCCTGTAATGGCACTCCAGGTATTTTTCTTTATCTGGATGCTTGTCATTAATGTCGATTCGGATGGCGTTCTCGGTTCGATAGATCACATAGCCCGGAAACTTCGTGTATATCTTGATGACTTTTAGACCATCATTATCGAGCCCGCCAACTTTGTAATCGTAGGGCTTGAGCTGACTGTTTTCCTCAAATGCTGGAGGGGTGGCGCATAGTTGTTCGTTCGTTTCGTTGTTCATAGGTTGGCGTGCAATGCAAAAT
>NZ_JBFRDW010000990.1:0-1418 GCF_052113985.1 Pseudoduganella sp. RAF53_2
ATCCACCACGATGCGCACCCGGCCCTTGCCGGCGCGCTGAATCGCCGGTAGCGCATTGCGCAGCAGATTGAGCACCACGACTACCGCCAGTTCCTGCTGGCCGCGAAACTGGAAATCGCCGCGCAGCTGCGTGACCACCAGCCCGCGCTGAGTCTCGCTGGTGAAAGGATAACGGCGCAGCGCTTCATCGACGGTATGGTGCATGGAGACTGAGGCATCGGGATCKGGACTGCTGCGCATGGCGCGGGCGCTCAGCAGAAACAGATCGATCATATGATTCATATGCCGTACTTCATGCCGGGCACGGGTAAGTGCCTGGCTGACGTCCGGATTGGGATTGGCGACGCTCTGGTACATGCGCCCCAGTCCTCGCAGATTGGCGTCGATGCTGGTCAACGGCGTGCGCAGCTCATGGGCTACCGCGCCCAGGCCTTCACCCAGGCCGTTCAGCTTCACCTGTTCCAGCGTGCGGCGGCCGACGCGCGCCACGCACAGCACGCCGATCATAAACCAGTGAATCGGCAGCAGCTGGAGTACGGGCTGGGACAGCAGCACGGCGCGCTCGCCTTCAGCCAGGGCAAGCAGGATGGCTGCCGCCGTGCCGATGGCGTAGGCGCGCAGGGCCATGCGGACGGGAAAGTGAAACAGGCCGATCAGCGCCACCAGCAGGGCCTGCGTCCACGTCGCGTTGGCGTGATTCATGAGGAACATGTAGCTCATGAAAAAGGGCAGGCTGAAGACCAGCAGGAGAAAGGTGTAGTGCCGGCGCTGCCGCAGAGGCCAGTGTTTCGCCAGCAGGCCGCCCAGACAGAGCGCAGTGCCCACTGCGCGCACGGCCACATTGTCATATGGCTGCGGGAACACGTAGACGAACAGCACGTAAAAAAAAGGAAAGCAGACGATGCCCATCCAGCTCAAAAGCAGCAGCTGCAGCGTGGCCATGCTTTCGGGGTCATGGCGGCGCAGCAGGCGTCGGATCAGTTTGGCTGGGGAAAATTGCATAGTGAAACGAATTGATTCTAGTCAAGTTCTCATAATGCAAGCAAATAATAGCAAATTGAGCAATATCAGCGGCGAGCTTGATCCATATCAATACTGCGTTGCGCTATGATGGCGTTTATGACTGAAGAATCCCGCACCCTGTATGAAGTGATCGGCGGCGAAACCAAGCTGCGCGAGATGGTGGACCGTTTTTACGATCTGATGGAACTTGAGCCGGATTTCGCCGGCATCCGCAGCTTGCACCCGCCCACCACGGACGGCTCGCGCGACAAGCTGTTCTGGTTTTTGAGCGGCTGGATGGGCGGCCCGGACCACTTTGTCGAACGATTTGGCCACCCGCGCCTGCGCGCGCGGCACCTGCCATTCGCCGTCGGCACCAGCGAACGCGATCAATGGCTGCGCTGCATGGCCTGGGC
>NZ_JBFRDW010000991.1:0-1415 GCF_052113985.1 Pseudoduganella sp. RAF53_2
GTCCCTGGGCACTGAACGGCTGCCCGGCCCTGAGCCACGGCTGGATGCCCGACCGCACAGGCTTTCTGCCTTATCGATGGCAGGGTTACAGCGAAGCCCTGCTGCTCTACATTCTGGGCCTGGGTTCGCCCACGCATCCCTTACCGTCGGAGTCGTATATCGCCTRGTGCGAAAGCTATCTGTGGAAAGAGATCTACGGCCGCGAAGTGCTGTATGGCGGACCGCTGTTCATGCACCAGCTATCGCATTGCTGGCTCGATCTGCGCGGCATACGGGACCACGCCATGCGCACTCACAACAGCGACTACTTCGAGAACAGCCGCCGCGCCACCCAGATCCAGCAGGAATACGCGCTGCGTAATCCCTTACGCATGAAAACCTACAGCGCCCTGTGCTGGGGCATCAGTGCCGGCGAAGGGCCAGGCATGAAAGAGCAAAAGGTAAACGGCATCGACCGCCAGTTTTACGGCTATGTGGCACGCGGGGCGCCGTTTGGCCCGGACGACGGCACCATGCTGCCGGCTGCGGTCGCCGCCTCGCTGCCCTTCGCACCGGAGCTGGTGCTGCCTTCGCTGGCCCATTTCATTGATTCGATCGATCTCAAGTCCAGCGACCGCTATGGCTTCAAGACTTCATTCAACGCCGAGTTCTGCGTACCGGGAGCGTCACAGACCAATCCCTGGGGCTGGGTCTCGGAATGGCACTACGGACTGAATCAGGGACCGATTGTGCTCATGCTGGAAAACTACCGCACTGGCCTGATCTGGCGCCTTATGCGCCGCTGTCCCTACGTTGTTGAAGGGCTGCGGCGTGCAGGCTTCACCGGCGGCTGGCTGGAACAAACCTGAACGGAGTATGACATGACGACAGTAAGCGATTTCATGATCTCCCGCCTTGCCGAATGGGGCGTGCGGCGAATCTACGGCTATCCGGGCGATGGCATCAACGGCATCATCGGCGCACTGGGACGCAGCAAGGACGGCATCGCCTTCGTCCAGGCCCGGCATGAGGAACTGGCGGCCTTCATGGCCTGCGCCCACGCCAAATTCAGCGGCGAAGTAGGCGTCTGCCTTGCTACTTCCGGCCCCGGCGCCATCCATCTGTTGAACGGCCTGTATGACGCCAAGATGGACCACCAGCCGGTAGTGGCCATCGTCGGCCAGCAAAGCCGCATGTCGCTGGGTGGTGACTATCAGCAGGAAGTGGATCTGCTGTCCCTGTTCAAGGACGTGGCCAATGAATTCGTCCACATGGCCACCCATCCCGCGCAAATGCGCCACCTGATCGACCGCGCCATGCGCATCGCCCGCGAACGGCGCACCGTGACCTGCATCATCGTGCCCAACGATTTGCAGGAAGCCGATGCGGTCGAAACCCCGCCACGCATCCACGGCACCGTGCACACTGGCATAGGC
>NZ_JBFRDW010000992.1:0-1411 GCF_052113985.1 Pseudoduganella sp. RAF53_2
ACGCTGTGCTACACCTCCGGCACTACCRGCAATCCCAAGGGCGCGCTGTACTCGCATCGCTCCACCGTGCTGCACGCTTATGGCTCGGCTATGCCGAATGCGCTGGATGTCGGTTCACGCGATACCGTGCTGCCCGTAGTGCCGATGTTTCATGTGAATGCATGGGGCTTGCCGTATTCGGTGCCGCTATCCGGCGCCAAGCTGGTCTTCCCCGGCTGCGCGCTGGATGGCAAATCGGTTTATGACCTGTTCGAGGCCGAAGGAGTGACTTTCTCGGCCGGCGTTCCGACCGTGTGGCTGGGTCTGATCAACTACGCCAAGATGAACAACCTGAAGTTTTCGACCTTCCGCCGCACGGTCATTGGTGGTTCGGCATGTCCGCCCGCAATGATGGATACGCTGATGGACGACTTTGGCGTGGATGTCGTGCATGCCTGGGGGATGACGGAGATGTCGCCGCTGGGCACCGCTTGCGGACTGCTGGCGCGGCACGAAAAACTGCCGCGCGAGGAGCAGCGCAAGATCCTGCGCAAGCAAGGCCATGCAATTTATGGCGTCGACATGCGCATCGTCGATGACGACGGCCAGGAACTGCCTTGGGATGGAACGTCCTTCGGCCACTTGCAGGTGCGCGGTCCGTGGATCATCTCGTCCTATTTCAAGGAAGAGGGCGGTAGCGTACTGGACCGGGGTTGGTTCCCGACCGGCGACGTGGCCACCATTGATGAAGACGGCTTCATGCAGATCACCGACCGCAGCAAGGATGTGATCAAATCCGGCGGCGAATGGATTGGCACCATCGATCTGGAAAATATTGCCGTCGCTCATCCAGCTGTGATGCAGGCGGCCTGCATTGGCATCCGCCATCCAAAATGGGACGAGCGTCCGCTACTCATCGTCGTCAAAAAAACGAGTGCGGAAGTCAGCCGTGACGAACTGCTGAGCTTCTTCGAGGGCAAAATTGCCAAATGGTGGATGCCGGACGATGTGGTCTTTGTCGAAGCGCTGCCGGTTGGCGGCACCGGAAAAATTCAGAAGAATAAGCTGCGGGAACAGTTCAAGGACTACGAGCTACCAACAGTAACGCGAAGTAATTAAAGTGGCCGAAAATCACCATTAAGTGCTTGATTTTAAAAGATTTAGTGTCGGAAATTCTTACAACTGATGACTGCGCATGCAAATCGCAAGCTGTAACTATTTGATTACACGTTGGTTCGATATTTAGGCACGACTTATGCATCCTTTTTGTGCAGAACAACACAGGGGGGTGTCATGAAACTCTTACAAAAGTCGCTGGGAGCATGTGCTGGTGCAATAGCTTTACTGTTTAGCATGAGTGCGCAGGCTGATACCGTATTAGACCTGACCACAGCTGGAGCAAGCCATTCGCTGAATGGCGCAACCTACACCC
>NZ_JBFRDW010000993.1:0-1409 GCF_052113985.1 Pseudoduganella sp. RAF53_2
GTCGTCCAGCAGGTAGAGATCCACTTCCGGCGAGTACACAAACTCGGATTCGATCGAAAACGGGGAAATATACCGGGCGCGCTCGGTCGAGGCGAGCGCCTTCAGCAGGTGCGACTTGCCTGCCCCGATTTCCCCCCACAGATAGGCAAAATGCTCGCGCGAGCTGCGGTCGGCGAACTGGCGCATCAGCGCAGCTACCTCGGCATTGCGGCCCACCTCGAATGATTCCAGGGTGTGCACCGGCTCCGCGCCCAGGTCAAGCACCAATTGTTTCATTGGTATTGCCCCGGCTTTGTGGTCTTTTGAATAACGATTTCGATCTTCACACTACGCATTATAAAAGCTGCTGCTAAGGTAGTGGCGGCGCAGGTGGCGGAAAGCCACCATCAGCAGGGCGGAAGCGGGCAGCGCCAGCAGTACGCCGACGAAGCCGAACAGCTGTCCGAAAGCCAGCAAGGCGAAAATCACAGCCAGCGGATTCAGGCCGATACGCTCGCCCACCAGGCGCGGCGTGAGGAAAAATCCTTCGATAATCTGGCCGAAACCGTAGATGACGGCCACCGCGATCACGCCGCTCCAGTCGCTGAATTGCAGCACAGCCGACATCAGGGCCAGCAGTAGGCCGAGGCCGAAACCGAGATAGGGAATGAAGACGAGCAGACCGGTCAGGATGCCGACCGGCAGCGCCACGTCGAAGCCCGCCAGCGCCAGCGTGGCCGAGTAGTAGCAGGCCAGCACCAGCATCACCAGCAGCTGGCCGCGCAGATACTGGGCCAGCAGGGTGTCCGCTTCCTGGGCCATGCCGACGGTGGAGCCGATCCAGCGGCGCGGCACGGCCGCGGCGACACGCGCCAGCAGATCATGCCAATCCAGCAACATGTAAAACAACACAACGGGAATCAGCACCGCAGTTGCCAGCCACCCCAGCACGGCCGTACCGCCGATGCGGGCGGAATTCAGCACGGCGGACCAGATCTGGTCGCCGCTCTTGGCCATCTGCTCGGTCACCATGGCCTTGATGCTGGCCGAGTCGAAGCTGAAATCCACGCCCAACTGGTGCAGGCGCGGTCCGAAGGCGTCGTTCATGCGGGCCAGCGCGGTGGGGATGGCGGCTTGCAGCAGGGGGATTTCCTTTTGCAGCACCGGCACCACGATCAGCACCAGGGCAAAGATGGCGGCAAAGAACAGCACCACGACAATGGTCACGGCCAGCGCGCGCGGCAGCGGGAAGCGGGCGAACTTGAAGCGGCTCAGGCGATCCACACCGGGATTCAGCACGTAAGCCAGGATGGCGGCCGCCAGAAATGGCGTCAGCACCGGTCCCAGCGTCACCAGAAGGAACAGGAATGCCAGCCAGACTGCCACCCAAAACACTGTTTGTTTTTGTTCTACCGTGAGGGGAAATGGCA
>NZ_JBFRDW010000994.1:0-1401 GCF_052113985.1 Pseudoduganella sp. RAF53_2
GAGATGGTCGACGTCGATACCGACCAGGCGGACAACGGCGTCGAAACCTTCGTCACCATCGACAAGGATACGACCTCGCGCCTCGGCATGACGGTCAAGGATGTCGATAACGCGCTGTACGACGCTTTCGGCCAGCGCCAGGTTGCCACCATTTACGATGAGCTGAACCAGTACAAGGTGGTGATGGAAGTGGCGCCGGAATTTGCGCAAAGTCCCGAAGCGCTGCGCGACGTGTACATACCGCGCAAGGCGGCCAGCGGGACGAGCGCGGGCACCAGTGGCGCCGCAGCTGCGGGCGGGGCCGCTGCAAACAGCGCGTCCGGCGGCAGCGGCAGTGCGGTGAACGGCGCCGGCACTGCGGCTGCCGGCGTGCCTTCGGCGACGGCGGGCGGTACCAGCGGCAGCACGGGCTCCGGCAGCGGCGCGTCGACCACGACCTCGACCAACAATAACAACGTCTCCGCCGCGCGTGATGCGTCGTCCGGCTCCGCGCTGAGCACCACGCCATCGGCCATGGTGCCGCTCAGCGCCATCTCCACCTTCGCTGAAAGCTCCACGCCAACTTCGGTGAACCACCAGGACGGCGAGCTGGCGACGACGGTTTCCTTCAACCTCGCACAGGGCTTTAGCCTGAGCCAGGCGCAGGAGGCGGTGAAGCAGGCCGAAGCCGAAATCGGCATGCCCAACAATGTGCGGGGCAGCTTCCAGGGCACGGCGCGCAGCGCGCAGGAGAGCAACCAGCAGCAGCCCCTGCTGATTCTGGCCGCGCTGGTGGTGATCTACATCGTCCTGGGCATCCTGTACGAAAGCCTGGTCCACCCGGTAACCGTGCTGTCCACGTTGCCGTCGGCGGGCGTGGGGGCGGTGCTGGCGCTGCTGATGTTCAAGATGGAGTTCTCGATCATCGCCCTGATCGGCGTGTTCCTGCTGATCGGCATCGTAAAGAAGAACGCGATCCTGATCATCGACTTTGCGCTGGAAGCCGAGCGCTCGCGCGGCATCAGTTCCATCGAAGCCGTGCGTGAAGCCTGTTTGCTGCGCTTCCGCCCGATCCTGATGACGACCCTGGCCGCCGCACTCGGCGCACTGCCGCTCGCCATCGGCTTTGGCGAAGGCTCGGAACTGCGCCAGCCGCTGGGCATTGCCATTATCGGTGGCCTGATCGCCAGCCAGTTGCTGACGCTGCTCACCACCCCGGTGGTCTACGTCCTGATGGACAAGCTGCGCACGCGCAGCCCGGACGAACATCTGCTCAGCCGAACCGGCGGCACACAACCAGAACCTACAACGCCATGAGAGCACGCACCTACCTCGCCGTTGCCATCGCCGCCGCCCTGAGCGGCTGTGCGCTGACGCCAACTTACGACGTCCCGAATACGCCGCAGCCTGCCGGCTTCAAGG
>NZ_JBFRDW010000995.1:0-1401 GCF_052113985.1 Pseudoduganella sp. RAF53_2
CGGCAGTACCTTTGCAGGTAGTCCTTGTGGTGCGGCAGCTGCTTCACCAGGGAATCGACCGAGCCGCTGATCGTGCGCAGGAAATGCGTCAGTTCGGCGTCGCCCATCATGTCGACGATCTGGTGGTAGCGCTCCGGGACGATGCCCTGGCCCAGCATGACCTGCACCCACGAATTTTCCGCGAACAGTTCATTCGGCACCCGGAACACCCGGCCAGTTTCGCGGAAGTGGCTGATACGGTGATGCAGGGATGGCGGCAGCTCCAGTTCGCGACAGGCGCGCCAGAACGGCGAGTCGTCGCGGTTGCTCACGTTGTAGTGCAGGATGATGAAGTCACGAATGTGCGCCACTTCGTGCGCCGTCTGTTGATTGAATTCGTCGATGTCGGTCTGGCAGATGCCTGCGCTGGGGAACATCTGCAGCAGGCGAATCAGACTGCGCTGGATCAGGTGAATGCTGGTCGATTCGATCGGTTCCAGGAAGCCGCTGGCAAGACCGATCGCCACACAGTTGCGATGCCAGGTCTGACGGCGCTGGCCCGGCTTGAAACGGATGGGGCGCGGTTCAAACAGGGGCTCACCTGCCAGGTTGGACAGCAGCTTGCTGCGCGCATGTTCGTCGTCCAGGAAGCGGCTCGAATACACCAGGCCATTGCCGACGCGGTGCTGCAACGGGATGCGCCATTGCCAGCCCGAGTCATGCGCGATGGCGCGCGTGTACGGCGGCACCACGCCTGTCGCTTCGGTCTGCACCGCCAGCGCACTGTCGCAGAACAGCCAGTGCGACCAGTCCTCGAATTCCACGCCCAGGGTTTGCCCCAGCAGCAGACTGCGGAAGCCGGAACAGTCGATGAACAGATCACCCTCAATCTTCGCGCCATCATTCAGCGTCAGGGACCGGATGAAGCCGGACTGCGCATCCTGGCTCACTTCTACAATCTTGCCCTCGATGCGGCGCACGCCCAGCGCTTCGCTGAATTTGCGCAGGTAGCGCGCGTACAAGCCCGCGTCCAGGTGATAGGCGTAGTTCATGCCTTGGTCCGGGAGATGGGCGAAGCGGTCCATCTGCGCTGCCTTCAGCTCGCGGCAGTAGTCGCCGTATTCACCTGCCAGTCCCCGGGCGCGGCCTTTCAGCCAGAAATGCTGGAAGCCCGCGGTCCAGTGATCGGTGCCCGTGGTGCCGAAGGAATGGATGTAGTGCTCGTCCACATTGCGCCAGTTCTCGAAACTGATGCCCAGTTTGAAGGTAGCCTGAGTGGCGGCCATGAACTCCGCTTCATTCAGTTCCAGCAGATCGTGGAACGTGATCATGGTCGGGATGGTGGCTTCACCGACGCCTACCGTGCCGATTTCGTCGGATTCGATCAGCGTAATGTCGAGAATCTTGCCCATAGTTTTGGAC
>NZ_JBFRDW010000996.1:0-1398 GCF_052113985.1 Pseudoduganella sp. RAF53_2
CTTCAGCTGAATCAGCATCGGACGTCCTTTGCGGTCCAGCGACTTGCCGGCGGCAACCTTGATCCAGCCTTCGCTGATGCAGTATTCCTCGACGTCGCCGCGCTCTTTGTCATTGAACTTGATGCCAATGTCGCGCTTCAACACGTCTTCGTTAAAGTATTTGCTGCTTGGGTCGACCGACAGGCGGTCGGGCAGCGCTGRGGAAGTAGTCGTATCAGTCATAGTGGGCGGATTATCGCCCAGAACCCGGATTTGGGCAATCCGCACGCCACTCCAGGACGCGCGCCATCTGCGGCGGCGCGCCGCTTACCCGCTCGCCGTCGCCCTGGGTGACGTTCAGCAGGAACAGATCCAGTTCGCCCGCCATGCGCCACAATTCGGTGTCGTAGCTGGGTTCCCAGTCGCCGACCGATGCCGCCGTCAGATCGCGCAACTGCCATGCGTCTGCACCGCTGCAGCGCACGGCAACGGTGGCCCGGCTGCCGCGCTCCTCGTCGCGGAACACCAGCAACTGCTGTCCTTCGCTGCCGATCAGGATCTGCGGACGTGCAATCGGGATCTTTTTCGTACCGCCGCCGCCCAGCGTGAAGGGCGTCGTACGCGCGCCAACCGGCGCGCTTACCCAGCCGCTGTCGCCCAGATAGACGATGCGGTATTGCGGGACCTTGCTCCCCTCTTCCCGCCAGTACGTTGCAATATAGGGCCGGCCCTGTGCGTCGGCCGACATGGAAGTCTGGTTGATCAGCTCATGCTTCTGCGGCACGCGCGCCGCGTATTCGGCGCTGGCAGCGGTAATCGGCAAGACATAAGGCTTCCCGTCCGAGCGTTCCCAGGTCTTGCCGCCATCGCGTGATCGGGCGTAGGCGATATCGTGGTTGCTGGCCACGTCCGGCGATTCGCGCCAGACCCAGGACAGGTGAATCGTGCCGCGCCCGTCCACGAAGGCCTGCCAGTAGGCGTTGCGCTTGCCCTCGCCGTCGATCAGGTTGGAATGCACGCGATGCCAGATGCCGCCTGCATAACGGTTGACGACCAGGTTGCCGTTACCGGACCCGCCATCGCGGTACAGGAACAGCAGGCCGCCATCGGGCAGCCTGTGGAATTCGGGGTAAGTGACGCGGGTTTCGTTTTGCCCTGTCATTGGCTGCGGCGTATCCAGCTCCAGCGAGCCTGGAGCGACGCCACGTGCGTAGCGCAGATGCGAATTGTGGTGGTCCCAGGCGACGTGCAGGAAACCTTCAGCGTCGGCCATGATGCTGATCGCATTGTGCGCATCGCTTGAACTGCCGCGATAAGGTGTGCGCCTTATTTCCCATTCGCTGGCGCCGGACTTGCGCCTCGCCAGCACGAGAAAGTGCTCCTGGTCGTAGAAGGCGGCGTACTGCCAGCCGTCCGCAG
>NZ_JBFRDW010000997.1:0-1398 GCF_052113985.1 Pseudoduganella sp. RAF53_2
TCCTGGCCCAGCATGGCGTCGACCACGAACAGCGTTTCGATCGGCTTGACCGCGCCGTGCACGGCCGCGATCTCTTTCATCATTTCTTCGTCGATACCGAGGCGGCCGGCGGTGTCGATGATCAGCACTTCATGGTGGTGCTTCTTGGCCCAGTCCAGGGCGGACAGGGCGATATCGACCGGCTTGTCCTGCGCGGTGGACGGGAAGAAGTCGGCGCCAACCTGCTGGGTCACCGATTGCAGCTGGGCGATTGCGGCGGGACGGTACACGTCGGCCGACACGGTCAGCACTTTCTTCTTCTGTTCCTTGAGGTACTTGGCCAGTTTGCCGACGGTGGTGGTCTTACCCACACCCTGCAGACCGGCCATCAGGATGATCGCCGGCGGCTGCTGGGCAAAACTGAGCTTGGCCGCTTCCGGGCCGAGGTCGGCGCCCATCAGGGCGGCCAGCTCGCGCTGCACCACGCCGACCAGGGCCTGGCCCGGCGTCAGGGACGAAATCACTTCCTCGCCGAGGGCCTTTTCCTTGACCTTGGCGATGAATTCGCGCWCGGCCGGCAGGGCCACGTCCGCCTCCAGCAGCGCCAGGCGCACTTCGCGCAGCATCTCGGCGGTGTTGGACTCGGTCAGGCGCGCTTCACCACGCATGGTCTTGACGACCTTGGCAAGGCGCTGTGTCAGATTGTCTAGCATTGGCTACCTACTAATATGGAGCGGGGAAAATCCCGCCATTTTACATTAGTGCGGCGCCACAATCTCAGCGCAATCCTGGGCGTAGCCATCAACTAACTCTCACATTGTCACAGTCGTGCACACTTGCTTTGCTAAATTGAGATTTCYCATTGACAACATTTGTGCCAGAAGGCATTTTGCTTATATTTCATGTAACAGGAGAGCAAGATGCAGAACCTGGCAGTTCAGGAACAGTCGACGGAAGACGGCGAACAGCAGCTGACCTTTTCGGCGACCGGCAGCGAATACTTCCGCATCTGGATCGTCAACGTCTTGCTGACGATTGTTACCCTCGGCATTTATTCAGCGTGGGCCAAGGTGCGCAGCAACCAGTACTTTTACTCAAGCGCCCGCCTGGCCGGCAGCAGCTTCGAATACCACGGCAACCCCAAGGCCATTCTGAAAGGCCGTATTGCTGCGCTGATTCTTGTCGGCGGCTACCACGCGGCGGTGCGCACTTCGATCACCGCGGCGCTGGTGATGGCGGCCGTCATGGCTTGCGTGATGCCCTACCTGGTCTGGAAAAGCCTGCAGTTCAAACTGCATAACACCAGCTACCGCGGCATTCGCTTCGGCTTTGATGGCAGCGTCGGCAAGGCCTATCTCTATTATCTGCTGATGCCGCTGCTGGCTGCGACCGTCGTCATGCTGCCGTGGGTCCATCAAC
>NZ_JBFRDW010000998.1:0-1385 GCF_052113985.1 Pseudoduganella sp. RAF53_2
GTACTGATGCGAGGTGGCCGGATATGAAACGCCTGATGATCATGGCAGCCGGCACCGGCGGCCACATTTTCCCTGGTCTGGCGATTGCCCAGACCATGCGCGCTCGTGGCTGGGAAGTCAGCTGGCTGGGTACCTCGCATGGCATGGAAACGGAACTGGTGCCGAAGAATGGCGTCGAAATGGACACCATCAACTTCAGCGGCATGCGCGGCAAAGGCCTGGCGCACACCATTGGCGGCGCCTTCAAGATGGTTGGCGCTTTCATGAGCAGCTTTGGCTTCATCGGCAAGCGCAAGCCGGACGTGGTGCTGGGCATGGGCGGCTACGTCTGCGTGCCGGGCGGCGTGATGGCGCGTCTGCGCCGCAAGCCGCTGGTGCTGGTCAATGCCGACGCAGCCTTGCTGCTGTCGAACAAAACGCTGGCGCCGATGGCGGACAAGGTCTGCTTCGGTTTCCCGGCCGATTTCGGCGCCGCTGCCGGCAAGGCGATCGTCACCGGCAATCCGGTGCGCAAGGAGATTCTGGCCGTGCCTTCGCCTGAGCAGCGCTTTGCAAACCGCGAAGGCCAGTTGCGCATCCTGGTGGTGGGCGGCAGTCTCGGTGCGAAAGCGCTGAACGATGCGCTGCCGGCCGCGCTGGCGATGCTGGTGCCGGAACAGCGTCCGCTGGTGACCCACCAGTCGGGCAAGAAGAATATCAACGCCCTGCGTGAGGCTTACGCGCACGCGGACGTGGAAGCAAACGTGGTCGACTTCATCGACGACATGGCAAGCGCTTATGCGCAGGCGGACATTGTGATCTGCCGCGCGGGCGCCATTACCGTGTCCGAGCTGACGGCGGCCGGCGTGGCGAGTGTGCTGGTTCCGCTGGTGGCATCGACCACCAGCCACCAGCGCGACAACGCGCAGTGGATGGCGAAGCAGGGCGCCGCCATTCATATGCCGCAGTCGGAATTGAACCCGCAAAGCCTGGCAGCGCTGTTGCAGACGCTGTCACGCGGCACTTGCCAGAAGATGGCTGTGGCAGCGCATGCGGCAGGCAAACGCGACGCGAACGACGCCATCGCACAAGTATTGGAAGCACTAGCATGAAACACAAGGTCAAGAACATTCACTTCGTCGGCATTGGCGGCAGCGGCATGAGCGGCATCGCCGAGGTGCTGGTCACGCTCGGCTATAACGTCTCGGGTTCCGACCTGGGCGCGAACGCCGTGACCCAGCGCCTGATCGACATGGGCGCCAAGGTTTATCAGGGCCACGCCGCAGAAAACATCGGTACCGCCGATGCCGTCGTGACCTCCACCGCGGTGAAGGAAGACAATCCGGAAGTGGTCGCAGCGCGCGCCCGCAAGATCCCTATCGTGCCGCGCGCCGTGATGCTCGGTG
>NZ_JBFRDW010000999.1:0-1383 GCF_052113985.1 Pseudoduganella sp. RAF53_2
GATAATGGCATGGTCGATAACAGGAGCGGTACATGGCTGAAGAAAGCGAAGCCGAAAAGACAGAACCCGCGTCACCGAGGCGCCTCGAGCAGGCGCGAGAAGAAGGCGACGTTCCCCGATCACGCGAAGTCGCGACGTTTACCGTGCTGATGGCGGCGGGCGCTGGTCTGTGGATGACGGGTTCCAGTCTGGTGCGTGAGCTGAGCCACACCATGGTGTCCGGCCTGCAGATGACGCGCGACCAGGCTTTCGATGCCGACGTGCTGATCCACCGTGTGGCGGTCGACCTGGTGCAGGTGCTGATCGCCTGCCTGCCGCTGGGCGTGGCCGTGATGGTCGTGGCTCTGGCATCGCCGCTGCTGGTGGGCGGCTGGTTGTTCAGCGGCAAAGCCATCACCCCCAATTTCATGAAGCTGAACCCGATCACGGGCATCGGCAATATGTTCTCGACCAACTCTCTGGTGGAGCTGGTCAAAGCCATTATCAAGGCCCTGGTGGTTGGCGCCGTGGCCTGGTTCGTCATCATGCGCCAGAAGGAAGCGGTGCTGGGCCTGGCCAACGAGCCGCTGAATTCCAGCAGCGCCCACGTGATGGACATGTTGGCGATGAGCTTCCTGTTCATCGTCGGCGCGCTGGGTTTCATTGCTGCCATCGATGCGCCGTACCAGATGTGGCACTACGCGAACAAGCTGAAGATGACGCGCCAGGAGCTGATCCAGGAATCCAAGGAATCGGACGGTAACCCTCAGATCAAGGGCAAAATCCGCCAGTTGCAGCGCGAGATGGCCAAGCGCCRCATGATGGCCGAAGTGCCGACCGCCGACGTGGTGGTGACCAACCCGACCCACTACGCGGTCGCGCTGAAATACGGCGCGGGCGAAGCGGGGGCGCCGCGCGTCGTCGCAAAAGGTACGGATGAAGTCGCGGCCAAGATCCGCGAGCTGGCGAAAGAGCACCGCGTTGCGATCCTGGAAGCACCACCGCTGGCGCGTGCGCTGCACAAGCATACCGAGATCGGCGACGAGATTCCGCAGCGCCTGTACGCCGCGGTGGCGGAAGTGCTGGCCTATGTGTACCAGTTGCGCGCGTTCCGTCCGGGCCTGCGCTATCCGGACCGTCCGACCAAGCTCGATGTGCCGGAAGACATGGACCCGGCAGCACCAAAGAAACCAGATAACAACGGAGTATAAGCATGAACAGCGTGAAGCTTCCCGCATGGATGAGTGGAATGGCCGGTGGCAATGCCAAGAGCCTGGCCGCGCCTATCCTGATCATCATGCTGCTGGCGATGATGATTTTGCCGCTGCCGGCCTTCGTCCTCGACCTGTTCTTCAGCTTTAACATCGCGCTGTCCATCATCGTGCTGCTGACCAGTCTTTATAC
>NZ_JBFRDW010001000.1:0-1378 GCF_052113985.1 Pseudoduganella sp. RAF53_2
CCTGATCGGCATTGCTGGCATTTTCAGCCTGTCGCAATTCAACCTGACGCTGAAAAACGTGTATGAACAACGCGTCGTCTCACTGGGCCAGCTGGATGGCGTGATYCGCGTCGTCATCCGCAACCAGCTGCTGCTGTCGAAGGCCCTCAGCGATGATCCTTCCAAACTGCCGGCCGCGATTGCGGAATCGGAACAGAACACCGAACGCGCCAACAAGCTGTGGGCGGACTATGCCGATACCTTCATCACGCAGGAAGAGAAGACCATGGCCGAGAAATTCGCCCAGGCCCGCTCCGCCTTCGTCAATGAAGGCCTGAAGCCGGCATTGGCTGCTGGACGCACTGGCGACATCGAAACCATGAAGAAAATTGTCTACGGCCGCATGGACGAAACCTTCCGCCCCGTGCGCGAGATCCTGGACGAGCTGGTGGAACTGCAGCTGCGCGAAGCGAAAAAGGACTACGACCGTTCCCAGGCCAGCTACAGCAACTTCCGCCTGGCGACCATTGGCCTGCTGGCCGGTGGCCTGGTGCTGGCCCTGGGTATTGGCTGGTGGCTGGTGCGYAGCATCACCATTCCGCTGAACCGCGCCGTGATTATCGCTGAGAGCGTCGCATCCGGCGACCTGACGCAGCACATCGAAGTCAATTCGCACGACGAAACCGGCAAGCTGCTGGCTGCATTGCGCGACATGAACAACAGCCTGTCCGGCATCGTCAGCAATGTGCGCGTTGCCACAGATTCGATCGCGACGGCATCTGCGGAAATCGCCACCGGCAATATGGACCTGTCCTCGCGCACCGAGCAGCAAGCCAGCTCGCTCGAAGAAACCGCATCGTCGATGGAAGAACTGACTTCCACCGTGCGCCAGAACGCCGACAACGCCCGCCAGGCCAACCAGCTGGCTGGCAGCGCTTCCGAAGTGGCACAGCGCGGCGGCACCGTGGTGGCGCAAGTGGTCGACAAGATGGGCGCCATCAATGAATCGGCCTACAAGATCGTCGAAATCATCGGGGTGATCGACGGCATCGCCTTCCAGACCAATATCCTGGCACTGAACGCCGCCGTTGAAGCAGCACGTGCGGGCGAACAAGGCCGCGGCTTTGCCGTGGTGGCATCCGAGGTGCGCAACCTGGCGCAACGTTCCGCCAGCGCCGCCAAGGAAATCAAGCACCTGATCGACAATTCGGTGTCGCAAGTGGAAGAAGGTAGCCGCCTGGTCGATCAAGCGGGCAGCACCATGACGGAAGTCGTGAGCAGCGTGCAGCGCGTGAGCGACATCATCAACGAAATCTCGGCCGCCAGCGGCGAACAAAGTGCCGGCATCGAACAGATCAACGAAGCCGTGGTGCAGATGGATACCGTGACGCAGCAGAAC
>NZ_JBFRDW010001001.1:0-1376 GCF_052113985.1 Pseudoduganella sp. RAF53_2
ATATATGGCACGGCAAGCGATGAAGGTAGGAACCCGGCTGGCGCTGGGCTTTGGCGTGGTGCTGTTGTTGCTGATGGCGGTGTCCGGACTGGGTGTGTACAACATGCATCACATAAACAGCCAGTTGGAGCGCATCGTGCACCTGAACGTGGTCAAGCTGGGGCTGGTGCAGGATATGTCCGAGTCGGTGCATATTGTCGCGCGGGTGAGCCGCACCATGGTGATGCTGGACGATGTGCCGGCCATGCTGCGCGAGCAGGAAAAGCTGAAAACCGCCCGCGCCAACTATGATCGTGCCAATAACGAGCTGTCCAAGCTGCCGACCAGCGCAGAAGGGCAGCGGCTGCGCGACAAGATCAATGCCGCGCGGGTTGTGGCGCGTCCGTTGAACGACCAGATCATCGCATTGGCTCTGGTGCACAAGGATGCCGAAGCCACGGCCCTGCTCATGTCCCAGGCCGGCCCTGCCACCCAAGCCTGGCAGGACGCCATGGATGAGGACGTTGAGCTCATCAAACGCAACAATATGGCCGACGCTGCGGCGGCGGCAGAAGCCTACCGCTCGGCCCGCGCGCTGATGCTGACTCTGAGCGGGCTAGCCTTGCTGGTCGGCGTGGCAGCATCGGTCCTGATCGCGAGCCGCTTGTTGCGTCAACTGGGCGGCGAGCCTGATACGGCGGCGGAAATCGCCGGCCGCATCGCCGCGGGCGATCTGACGGTGGCGGTCGATACCAGGCATGGCGACAACGGCAGCATGATGGCCGCCATGAAAACCATGCGCGACAGCTTGCTGGGCATTGTGTCCGAAGTGCGGCGTGGCACCGACACCATCGCCACTGCCACCGGGCAAATTGCAACCGGCAACCTGGATCTGTCGTCGCGCACCGAGCAGCAGGCCAGCGCGCTGGAAGAGACAGCTTCCTCAATGGAAGAACTGACCAGCGTGGTGCGCGAAAACGGCAGCAATGCGCGCGAAGCCAATGCGCTGGCGGCGGAAGCATCACGGGTGGCGAAAGAGGGCGGAGCGGTGGTGGGCGAAGTAGTGCAGACCATGGGCTCAATCAGCGACTACTCGCGCAAGATCGTTGACATTATCAGCGTGATCGACGGCATCGCCTTTCAGACCAATATCCTCGCCCTGAACGCCGCCGTGGAAGCGGCACGCGCCGGCGAGCAGGGACGCGGTTTTGCCGTCGTAGCGAATGAGGTCCGCACCCTCGCTCAGCGCCGCGGCAGCTGCAGCGGCAGCTTCTTCGACCAGGGCGGCATTTTGCTGTGTCACCGTGTCCATCTGGGACACCCCGCCTGGTTGATCTGCTCGATACCCGCGCTTTGCTCCTGCCCCGCCACAGCGATTTGTTCGACCACCGCAGACA
>NZ_JBFRDW010001002.1:0-1375 GCF_052113985.1 Pseudoduganella sp. RAF53_2
CACCTCAACCGAGCTCACCCTCCGGATTACATCTGATCATGTTATTACGAAAAACGTAGAAGTCAACTCAAGCTTAGTTGACGTGGAGGAAAAGGAGCCGGACAATGAGGTGGAAGAGTCCCCGCGGAAGAGGTTCGGGATTCGCAAGCATCGCGACAAAAGATGCTATGTCTCCCCACAGCATGCTCTTTGGTGAAAGAACATGTAAGACCAATGGTAGACTACGTCTTGTCTACTTAACCGATCCGCTGAGGCGCGCTATGGCTGTCTGGCAGTTTGATCTGTATTTCATTCATATTGGCGCTCCTCCACCAGACACGAGCGGTGAAGACTGGGACGCTCCCACTCTACCGCCAGAGCAAGTACGTCAGGCGCAGGAGCGGTTAGCGTATTACTTCGGCCCACCTTGGTTCATGCTAGACGAYTGGCTTGTGTTCGGGCCAGAGAATGGCAACCGCATTGATATCCAATTTGATGAGGAGCACTACGCCAGCATCTTTGTGCGTTGTGACGTCCGTAGCGAAGCCCCACAATTTCTGTCTTTGGTTGCGGACCTGGCACAAATATTGGACTGCATGCTGTTCAGCATCGACAACGAGCAACTGATTCCCGCCAACGCTCAGCGACTTTTGCTAGAGGTCGGGCAACGAAGCAGCGACCTTGATGCAGCACATATGAAAGACATCGAATAAAGCATATGGGCACGGATGCAAAAATAGTCTGCTTGGGCTGGGGTTCGTTAATATGGATCAACGAGAACTTCCAGTGCAGGGAAATTGGATGAACGATGGGCCAATTTTGCCCATCGAATTTGCTAGGGAATTCTGAGATGGGCGTATCACTCTCGTACTTTGTGCAGACGCAAAGCCTGTGCGGACGTGCTGGTCGCTTCTGGATCTAGAAGACGTGTCCGRCGCGATAGTTGCTTTCGCCGCGCGCGAAGGCATCACGAACGCTATGGCGCATAGTATCGGACGCTGGAATTCAGTCGACGGCAAGCATTACGGTCTTCATGCCTATACCATTGTGGACAGGGCCGCGCGCCAGAACCTCAAAGGTGTGGTCTGGACCAATCTACCTTGTGGATTTAGGAACTCGCGCTCAGATGCCTACAGAGGCAGCTGTTCTGGCATACCTGGCTGCCTTAAGGGTGAAGCGCTGCTCGCGGCGAGACGCGACATCGCGAACACATCAGCGCAAATCGAAACTAAATTCCGCCCGTCTTTGACCGCATACCTTCAGCTGAGCGCTGAACTAGCAGCATCGCGGTAGTCGAACAGAAACAGCACGCACCTATCGCTACTTCTATACGCAAAGAGGAAACCAAGGAACTCGACAATGACCTATTCGCTTCAATGAATCGACGGAACATGAT
>NZ_JBFRDW010001003.1:0-1374 GCF_052113985.1 Pseudoduganella sp. RAF53_2
GCGCACTCCACCGCAGAGGCGATAGCGGTCACAGCGTCGCAGTCAAGCACGCTTTCCATATAGTCGGCATCGTAGCGATACCGACGTCGCAATTGCGGCGACGAACGCTGGCCGCGTGATGAGCGGGATGAATTAGGCATGGCGGTCTCCGTCGAACTGAAAGTGTTGCACGCGAGCGGAGCAAGGAATGACGGGTTTTGCGGAATTGCCTGTGCGACGAGACCAGACAAGGCGGAACCCATATTGAGAACAGGCGCGAGGGTGCGATACATCTACTATACGCGCTTGTGAAGCGCGCACGTTGGATGCGATTAAATATATATTTGGTTCCTTCGGGAGGCAGCGCTGGGGCATTGCTGAAGTAGTAGGGCTGACGGCATCTTCCCGCGCACAGATGGCGTATGCCGGTCGCTGTACGTGGTGGTCCGGTCGGGAGATCGGGCGTGGGCGGCGGACGTCGCGGCAGCGTTCGAAACGTACCAGTCGGCCGGTGCCGTTTGGGAAATTCGCCAGCTTCAAAATAAATGCGAAATGATTAGGAAAACCGGCGGTTATCCTGTATTGTGAACCTGGCACTACATCAAGTCGTTTTATTGTTGGTCCCTCTCTCCTGTCTCGCCGTCGCGCGGTCCTGTTTGATGCCCTCCGTTATTCCTCTTGGTCAAATGTGCGCCCGGGCGTCTTGCCCATGCATTTAAAAGGACTAAAAATGACTACCCAAACCGGAACCGTAAAATGGTTCAATGACGCCAAAGGTTTTGGCTTTATCACTCCGGACTCAGGCGGTGCCGATCTATTTGCGCACTTCCAGGATATCCAATCGGATGGCTTCAAGAGTCTGTCCGAGAACCAGCGCGTTTCATTCGAGCGCTCGAATAGTCCCAAAGGTGAGAAAGCAAGCAATATTCGTATTATTTGAAAAACGCATGTGAGATGGACGTTCCCGCTGAGGCGAGGAGCGCCGATACCTAAGGCCGACTCTTCGCCGCACGGCGCTACTTGTTGGCCTTTCCCTTCCATAATCCCACTGGCACTGGCGGACGGCGTCAGCGCGCRGTAGTTGTCAGCGGCGCGGGGAGTCAGATGCTACAGGTGTTTCTGCATCAGTTTGACGATCAGTTCCAAATAGTGCATGTCCGTGGCGTCAAAGTGTTCCATTGGTGAATGGTGTACAACCCAGACCGTGCCGAGTGGCGTATCCGTTGAATCAAACAGCGGGGCTACCAATAGCTCATCGACAAGGACGGGCAAGTTTTGCATCCACGCGTACCGCTGGGCCGGGCTTCGAAAGAGCAATGCCTCGCGGCGGTCAAGGCAATCGCCGCAGGCACTATCGTGCCGAGGAGACTGGCCCCCTTTCAGGTCAAATACAAG
>NZ_JBFRDW010001004.1:0-1946 GCF_052113985.1 Pseudoduganella sp. RAF53_2
AAGTCGGAGGCCAGATAGTCGTTGGACAGGAAGGCTTCCGCGCGCAGGTCGAGGAACTTCTTCAGCGAGGCGTTATCGGTGGCGGCTGCGGCTTCCTTCAGCAGCCTGGCGAGCTTCTCAAGTTCCGGCTTGTATTCCTCGGAGTATTTGACGGTCTTGAACTTGCCGTCGCTGCGCTTGCGGATGGTGGTAAAGAACCATTGCGCCTGCTGCTTGTCTTGCGCGGACAGGCCGTTCATCCAGCTTTCCAGCGCTTCCTTGCTTGCGCCATCAGGATAGAAGTTGGCGGCGGCAGGCTTCTTGGCAGGAATGCTGATGCTGCCGATCTGCGCCGGCAGGAAGGATTCGTGGTCGTCGATGATCGACCAGGGGCCTTTGTTCAGCCAGAAGTATTCGCTGCGCGCTTTGCCCAGCTCGGAGCTGTCTTTTTGCAGCGCGGCGTACAGCGCCTCGTTGCCGGACCAGCGCTGGCGCAGCTGCAGGGTATCGACGATCTTCGCTGCTTCAATCAGCTTGGCGATGGCTTTCCTGTCGCCGGCCGAAAGCCTGGAAGCATCCGCTTTCAGTTCGACCGGGGCAAAGCGCTTCGTCATCTTTTGGAGGTCGGCGACGCTTGCAGGTGCTGCGGTAGCAGCGGTGCCGGCAGCGGCCAGCACCAGAGGGATCAGGAGGTTCTTCATGAGGCCTTTCTTATCTTTGAAAGAGAGGCCCCAATTGTATTACCAAACCCGGTAGGTTTTGCCGGTTTCGACGCCGTCCACGCTGCGTGCGTAGCCCAATGCCACGCGTGATGCAGGCGCTGTTTCGAAGCCGATGAAGAACGGACCATAGTTCGGCAACGATTCGGTCAGCAGCGTCGGGCTGACGACGTTGATGCGCAAGCCACGCTGCAGTTCAACCGCCGCGCCCTGTGCGAAACCTTCCACCGCGATGTTGACCGCGCTGGCGTTGGCGCCGAAGCGGATCGGGTTTTGCGCGACGATGCCGCTGGTCAGGGTGATCGAGCCGCCATCGTTCAGGTACTGCTGCGCGACCAAGGCGACGTTCACCTGGCCCATCAGCTTGGAATCGAGGCCGACGCGGAACTGCTCGGGCGTCATTTCGTTCAGCGGTCCGAAGTGCAGATTGCCTGCGGTGACGACCACGTGATCCACCTTGCCTACTTTTTCGAACAGCGCGCGTACCGAAGCCGGGTCTTCGATCTTCACCTGATGCTGGCCGCTGCTGCTGCCAACGGTAATGATTTCGTGGCGCTTGCCCAGTTCCTCCACAACTGCTTTGCCCACTGCGCCGGTTGCGCCGATCACGATGACTTTTTTCATGTTTGTTCTCCGGTGAGGTTTGAAAGTGTTGCCAGTATCTGCCAAGCACGTGCACGCACTGGAGCAGCGCCTGGGCGCCGCCCTGCTCACCCGCACCACGCGGCGACAGTCGCTGACGGAGATCGGCCGCCAGTACGTTGAGCAGTGCCGCGCCATCCTTGCGCAAATCAGCGATGCCGAAGCCGTGGCCGAAACCATGCGCGCTTCACCGCGCGGACTGCTGCGTGTGACCACGCCGGTGTCGTTCGGCATGGACTGGCTGAGCCCTGCGGTGGCGGAGTATCTGAGCCTGCACAAGGAAGTCAGCGTCGAGCTGAATCTGAATGACCGTTTCGTGGATCTGGTCGATGAAGGCTACGACCTCGCAGTGCGCATTGGCGTGCTGGAGGATTCATCAATGGTGGCGCGTCCGCTGCGGCCCTATGGCATGACCATCTGCGCCTCTCCTGCCTATCTGGCCAGACGCGGCACGCCGCGCACGCCTTCCGACCTGGCGCAGCACGAGTGCCTGGAATTTACGGGATGGCTGCCGCAGTTGCGCTGGCGGCTGAAGGGAGAGAAGGATGGCCGCGCAATTCCCCGCAGCCGCTTCCGTGCCAACAGCAGCCAGGCCTTGCGCCGCGC
>NZ_JBFRDW010001005.1:0-1360 GCF_052113985.1 Pseudoduganella sp. RAF53_2
CAGGAAATCGAATCGCTGAAAGCGCGCCAGGAAGCGGTCGAAGATCTGCAGGCCGACCGCAACCAGCCGGTGTATTTGATGGATGAACTGGTCAAACAGACGCCCCCTGGCGTTTATCTGAAAGGCTTCAAGCAGGAAGGCCAGAAGGTCACGCTGAACGGTTATGCCCAGTCGCAGGAACGTGTCTCCGAACTGCTGCGTAACTTGGCCGGCAACTCGCCCTGGCTGGAGCGCCCGGACCTGATCGAAGTGAAGGCCGCAACTCTTGGCAAGGATAAGAACACCGGCCGCAAGGTGGTCGAGTTCAACCTGTCCGTCAACATCAAGCGTCCGCGCGACAAGGACAAGCCGCAAGACGGCAAGCCTGGCGCCAAGAACCCGCAGGCGACTGCGGCCCCGAAGAGCTGAGGCGCACCATGGCAATCGATCTGAATCAATTGGGAGACTCGCTGAAGTCCCAGTTCCAGGGCCTGAACGGCATTCATCCTGGCATGTGGCCCATCGTCCCGCGCGTGCTGTGCGGCGTTGGCGTGGCGGCAGCCGTTGTGGCGCTGGGCTACTTCGGCTACTGGCAAGGCCAGTTCGAGGAGCAGGACGCCGGCGCGCAGCAGGAGCTGAAGCTGCGTGACGAGTACAAGCTCAAGACCGCGCAGGCGGTCAACCTGGAAGCGCTGAAGAAGCAGAAGGAAAAGGTTGACGAGTACGTGCTGCAGATGGAGAAGCAGCTGCCGAGCAAAGCGGAGATGGCGGCCCTGCTGTCGGACATCAACCAGGCGGGCCTGGGCCGTGGTCTGCAGTTCGAGCTGTTCAAGCCGGGCAAAGTGGACGTCAAGGAATACTACGCCGAGCTGCCGATCGATATCCGCGTCACCGGCAACTACCACGACGTCGGCTCCTTCGCCGGCGACATGGCCAATCTGCCGCGCATCGTGACGCTGAATAATATGACGCTGAACACCGGCAAGGATGGCAACACCCTGGTGCTCGATGCCGTGGCCAAGACCTTCCGCTACCTCGATCCGGAGGAAGTGGCGGCGGCGCGCAAGGCGGCCGCTGACAAGAAGAAAGCGAAGAAATGATGCGCCGCGCGATCCTTACCCTGCTGCCCCTGCTGGCGCTGGCCGGCTGCGGTGACAGCGATGTGCAGGAAGTCCGCACCTGGATGAAGCAGGTGGACTCTCAGACCCAGCCAACGGTCAAGCCGCTGCAGGCGCCGAAAAAATTCGTGCCCTTCGCCTATGCCGCAGCGGATCAGCCGGACCCTTTCAATGCCAACAAGCTGCTGGCTGAACTGGCGAAGTCGCGTCCCGGTGGCGGCCTGCAGCCGGACACCAACCGCCGCAAGGAATTCCTCGAAAGC
>NZ_JBFRDW010001006.1:0-1355 GCF_052113985.1 Pseudoduganella sp. RAF53_2
ACGCCACACTCATATACACTCGATTTGTTGACCTCCACCAATAGCCAATAACGTGTATTCACAGACGCAAATTGATCCGGTCGTAAGTTTTCTTAACACGCAGGGTGAGGCGGTTCGCGGCACGATTGTCAACCTCCAGCGCAAGTCGCTGGTGATGGAGGTCTATAACCCTTACTCGATCGTTCAGGTCAGTGAAGTTCTGAACGAACTGACGGTGCGTATGGGCTCCAAGAGCGCCTATATCGGCAAGGCGGTCGTGATCAGCATGGTGAACACCGGCCTGACGGCCGTAGTGTCGGTCACCCTGATTGATGAATGGCGCGAGCTGTCGGAAGTGGTGGTGGCGCCGGGCGCGCTGGGCCGCGAAGCGCAGTCTTTCGTCGATGACTGGAGCGACCGCTTCCGCATCCGCCGTGATTACCAGATCGTTGTGAATGAAACGCGCGCCTTCCTGTCCGATGCCTCGCGCTGGCTGGAGCAGGTCGATATGTCCGACTCGCTGCCGAAGGAAGAGGCAAGGCTGCCGCTGGAATACTTCTATGAGCTGGCGCGCCCGCTCATGATCAAGACCAAGGGCTATTTCGATGAGCTGAATCACCAGGCCTCACTGGTGGAAGAAGAACTGCAGGCATCGCACCGCGCGTTTGCGCAGGCGGCGCTGCATCCGCTGATCCTGCGTGCGCCATTTGTGTTCCGCACCTATACCAAGCCGCTTGGCTATGCGGGCGACTACCAGATGGTGAACCAGATCCTGAGCGATCCGCGTCAGGGTCCGAGCACTTATTTCCAGATCGTGAACACGGCGTTTCTGCAAACGGCCGTGGCGACGGCGCACCGCCATCGCATCGATATCCTGGTTGGCTACCTGGATCGGTTGGCGGAAGAGGCGCGCCGTATCGGCCGTCCGCTGCGCGTGCTGAATGTGGGCTGCGGCCCCGCGGTGGAGATCCAGCGCTTCCTCGAAACCTCGGCCAACCCTGAACTGCTGTCCTTCCAGCTGATGGACTTCAGTGAAGAGACGCTGGACTGGACGCGCAGCACGCTGGCCGCGATTCAGCGCCGCACCGGCCGCCATGCCAATATCGATTTCGTCCACGACTCGGTGCACCAGTTGCTGAAACGCCGCGTGGATGCGGTGGATGAAGAGCAGCGCGAGTTCGACGCCGTATATTGCGCGGGCCTGTTCGATTACCTGTCCGACAAAGTGTGCTCACGCCTGAACAGCTACTTCGCGGCGCGCACCCGTCCGGGCGGCAAGCTGCTGGTGACCAATGTCCACGCCAGCAACCCTGAACGCTTCAGCATGGAGCATATTCTGGAGTGGTATCTGATTTATCGTGACGAAGCCAAGATGC
>NZ_JBFRDW010001007.1:0-1349 GCF_052113985.1 Pseudoduganella sp. RAF53_2
GTTCGTGGTCGACGCCATGCTGGGCCAGGACGCGATCAACACCGCCAAGGCCTTTAACGATGCGCTGCCGCTGACCGGTATCGTGCTGACCAAGCTGGATGGCGACTCGCGCGGTGGTGCGGCGCTGTCGGTGCGCCACATCACGGGCAAGCCGATCAAGTTTGCCGGCGTGTCCGAAAAGCTGGACGGCCTGGAAGCGTTCGACCCGGCCCGTATGGCCAACCGCATCCTGGGCATGGGCGACATCCTGGCCCTGGTGGAAGAAGCGCGCAAGGGTGTGGACGAGAAGGCGGCGGCCGAACTGGCCGCCAAGGTCAAGTCGGGCGGCAAGTTCGACATGAACGACTTCAAGTCCCAGCTGTCGCAGATGAAGAAAATGGGCGGCATGTCCGGCCTGCTCGACAAGCTGCCGGCCCAGTTCCAGCAAGCTGCGTCCGGCGCCAATATGGACCAGGCGGAAAAGCAGGTGCGCCGCATGGTCGGCATCATCGACTCGATGACGCCGCAGGAACGCGCCAAGCCGGAGCTGATCAAGGCGGCACGCAAGCGCCGCATCGCAGCCGGCGCAGGCGTCCAGGTGCAAGAGGTAAACCGTATGCTCAATCAGTTCGAGCAGATGCAGACCATGATGAAAAAGCTGTCCGGCGGCGGTCTGATGAAGATGATGCGATCGATGAAAGGCATGATGCCGGGCATGCGCTAAACGGCGCAATCTCCCTCTGAAAGCCGCCTGCGGGCGGCTTTTTTCACTCTGGGGCTGGGATTAACGTGTGTTTCCCACAAAAAAGGGAAAAAACACTTGCATAAGCTGCAAATCCCCACCAATATTAGCCGTGCGAATGTATTGCGCAATTTTCCCCAGTGTTTGTTAAGGAGGCTCGAATATGGCAACAGCCAAGAAAACCCCAGCAGCACCAGCAAAGAAAGCCGCAGCCAAACCAGCCGCCAAAAAGGCAGCACCGGCTAAAGCAGCAGCAAAACCAGCAGCAAAGAAAGCAGCGCCTGCTGCCCGCAAGCCAAACGCAGCATTCATGAAAGCCATGACGCCTTCGTCCGCACTGTCCGCGGTGGTCGGTTCCGCTCCGCTGCCACGCACCGAAGTGACCAAGAAAGTGTGGGACTACATCAAAAAACTGAACCTGCAAGATGCAGCAAATCGCCGCATGATCAATGCCGACGACAAGCTGAAGGCCGTATTCGGCGGCAAATCGCAGGTGTCCATGTTCGAAATGACCAAGCTGATCTCCGATCACCTGAAATAAAGCCTCCGGCTGTTGCAGCCGCTAAAAAGCCCCGATGCTCCGCGCTCGGGGCATTTTTTCTTTTATGGGGTCAGGCACTAAATGGTA
>NZ_JBFRDW010001008.1:0-1346 GCF_052113985.1 Pseudoduganella sp. RAF53_2
TTCTGCAAGTGCGCGATCATGAACAGCAGGAAGTGCTGGTGGCGGAACTGGGACAGCACGCCACGCTCGCGGCAGCAGAAGAAGTCCGACGCCGCATCGCCAATCACCACCAGCGCATAGCCGGTGCACAGATAGCGCGTATTGGGTGCGGCGCCGCCCGCATACCAGAACCGGTYGTAGCAATAGCTGCGTTCAAATTCGGCGGACGCCTGTCCTGGCGTGGCCGGCGCTCCCGCCACCATGCCCAGCGATGCGAACTGGCCGGGACTGAGCTGGTCCGGCCGGTGCACGGCCAGATAGGCCATCATCGGCATGCGGTAATACTCCACCAGACGGAATTGCAGCGGTGCGGCGGCATCCATGCCTTCCGGCACCAGCGGGAAAAGCACGTGGCACCAGTGCGAGGCGATGCGCGGCGCATGGTGCTCGCAAACATGGCGGGTGAATTCTTCCTTGTCCTGCGCATCGGATGAAGACAGCACATTGCCTTCGCCGTCCAGCCATTCCACGCTATACATGCAATGCAGCGCGTGGCCGTTGGCATCCCAGCCCGCCGGATAGGCGCGGCCAAAGCGGTAGATCAGATCCTGCGCGGTGTCCAGTGGCAAATCTTCGGTGCCGACTTCCATCACCAGCAGCACCACGTCCACGTCGTAGAAGAAGTGCAGGCAGACGTTGTGGACTTCCAGCGTATGCGGCGCGTCGCCGCTGCGCAGCACCACGCGCACTTGCTGGATATCCTTGCGGCGGAAGATGCGGCGCTGGCCGGTGAAGTGCCCTTCCCCGGCGGCGCTGCCGACATGGCCTACGCCAAACAGGAAGCGCTGCACATAAGGCAGAAAGCTGACGAACTCCGTGTAATAGCGCTCCTGGAACGAGGCGCCGGCGTCACGCGCGCTGGACACTTCACGCCATGGTGCGGCATCATCGCCGCCGGCCAGCAGCTCCCAGGGCTGGGTGGGCGCCCGCTCCTCGCCTGCGCGCGGCATCAGCCGCAGCGGCCATACAAGTACCTGGCGCAGATGCTCCACATGTCCGGTCTCCATGGGCGCCCTTTCTTAAACCAGTTAAATTATTACCAAACATAGCTTAGAATAATGGCAAGTATGCGCTATTGAACTCCCGATGTCATTCCGAATTGCCGTTTCCGCCCTGCTCCTTGCCCTGACCGCACAAGCTCACAGCGCCTGCGCGCCGGTGCGCTTCGCCTATCCCGATCAGGACCGGCCGCCCTATTGGCTTGGCAATGGCAGCTCGGTACCCGAACCGCCCGGCGCCAGCGTGGAATTGGTCATGGAATTTACGGCCAGCGTGGGATGCCCTGTCAGTCTGCTGCGCCTGCCCGT
>NZ_JBFRDW010001009.1:0-1339 GCF_052113985.1 Pseudoduganella sp. RAF53_2
CAAGACCACCTTCGGCATATTGTTCGACCGCAGATAAGCCTGCATATCCGACGCCACCGCCGGCACTTTGCAGGCCGACGCGGCATCAGCGATCAGGCAGAGGACAAGCGCAGCAATGTAATTCTTCATGGCAGGCGATCTCTCAAGGTTGGCCACCCATTATGCCAGCACTTGCCTACCAGGGAAGCGACGGCAACGGGATGATGAGTGAAGACAGGGGCCGTAGCGTGCCACGGACCTGATCAGAACCCAAGGCGGAGAGCAGGTGGCTGCCACGATGTGGCAGCCACCAGTTTTACAGCACGGGTTTGGCGCGGCCGGAGGTGATGGCGTCGTCGATCAGGTCGCGCACGGTCTTGTCGGCCTCGCGCGAAAGGCGGCCCTGCTCGCGGCCCAGCTCGCCCATTTTGCGGCCCAGTTCCTGCATCGGCTTGCTGGCTTCGGCCATCTGGCGGTGCAGCGATGCCATCGGCTCGCGGCTGGAATCCAGTTTGGCGTGCTGGGCGGCCAACTGCTGGGCGGCCTTGCTCATTTGCTCCTGCAGGGGCTGCATCTTTTCCTGCAGCTGGCGCATTTGCTCGTTGAGCTTTGCGCGCTGCTCCTCGTTGGCATCGGCCATAYGCTCGCCAACACGGCCCATGTCGCGGCCGATGCGTTCCTGCTGGCGGCCCAGCTGCTCCATCTGGCGCTCGAAGTTGCGCATGGCGGCGCGCTGCTCAGGCCCGCCCATGGCTTCCTGCACGGCCTTCTCGATCTGCTCGCCCAGCTTGTCCATTTCCTTGCCGCGCACGTCCATGGCGCGGCCCTGCTCTTCCATCTTGGCAGCGTGCGCTTCGACCGGCTTCCAGGCGTCAGCGACCTTGGCCAGCAGGGCTGGGTCCTGGATCACGTATGCCTTGCCGTCCTTGCGTACCCAGACGAAATCGCCTTTGACGTCGGACTGGACTTTGCTCAGCTGCTCCCAGTCGCTGCGACGGCCAGTGATCGAGACTTTCTTGCCGTCACGGATGATGGCGTAGGACAGGTTGCGGCCATCGTCGCTGAAGCTGTAATGCCAGCCGTCGCCTTCACCTTTGGGTGGCTTGGGTGGTTTGGGCGGTTTCGGCATTGGATGGGCTTGCAGGGCCGGGATAGCAGGGACGGCGGGCAACGCGGCGTTGGGTGCAGGCGGAGCTGGTGGTGCGGGCGGCACCGGCGGTACCGGCGGCACAGGGTCGATGTCGTTGCGGGCGAGACGGGCGGTACGCGCAGCATCGCGGGCAGCATTACGGGCGGCGCGCGCGGCGTCACGCTCGGCGCGGACGGAGGCGGCGTCGGCAGCACGCGCGGAGTCCGCGGC
>NZ_JBFRDW010001010.1:0-1339 GCF_052113985.1 Pseudoduganella sp. RAF53_2
GCCCAGTTCCGTCGATGCCTGCACACGGGCCGTCGCGTCCAGAGCATAAACGCCGCTGAGGCGCACGTGACGGTATTCGTCCCGCTCGGCGCTGACCTGCGGCCAGTCCGCCACGGCGGGCGCATCGACAGGTGCTGCATGCACGCGCTCATTCACGCGTTCGATAAGAGCCAATTTCCACTGCAGGCGCTGCACTTGCCACGTTCCTAAAGCGAAAAAGCCTGCAAAAAGCAGGCTTCCAATCACCAGGAGGACTAAGCGCAGGCCAGCAGAACGGCGCCTTGGCGCCGCCAGATCTGCTGAACCTTGCTGTCTCATCGTCATGGCATGTCGTGAGCCATACCGGACGTCATGCCCGGCATCATATTGTGGTTCATATGATACATGACCCAGATCGAGCCACTCAGCATGATCACCACGATCATGACCGTGAAGATCGTCGCCAGCATATTCCAGCCGCCTTCCGACTTGGTGTTCATGTGCAGGAAGTAAACCATATGCACCACGATCTGCACTGCGGCCAGACCGAGCAGCACGAAGCCGGTGGTGCTGGACTTGTCGAACACCTTGCCCATCACCAGCCAGAACGGAATGGCGGTCAGGATAACGGCCAGGATAAAGCCGGTGACATAGCTCTTGACGCTGCCGTGATCGTGATCATCGTGACCGTGATGGCCGTGGCCATGGTCGTCGTCGTGGTCGTGATTGTGGTCGCTCATGGCAGGACTCCCATCAGGTAGACAAAGGTGAAGACGCCGATCCAGACCACGTCCAGGAAGTGCCAGAACATCGACAGGCACATCAGGCGGCGGCCGTTTTCAGGGGTCAGGCCATGTTTCTTCAGCTGGAACAGCAGCGTGATCAGCCACACGATACCGAAGGTCACGTGCAGGCCGTGGGTGCCGACCAGGGCGAAGAACGAGGTCAGGAAGCCGCTGCGCTGCGGACCGTTGCCTTCGTGGATCAGGTGTACGAACTCATACAGCTCGAAGTAGATGAAGCCCGCGCCCAGCAGGCCGGTGATGGCCAGCCAGATCATGGTCGGCTTCAGCTTCTTCTTTTGCATCTCCAGCATGGCGAAGCCATAGGTGATGGACGACAGCAGCAGCAGCGAGGTGTTCACTGCCACCAGCGGCAGGTCGAACAGTTCCGCGCCGGACTCGCCGCCGGCGTAGTTGCGGCCCAGGACCGCGTAGGTCGCGAACAGGCAGGCGAAGATGAGGCAGTCGCTCATCAGGTAAATCCAGAAGCCCAGCAGGGTGCCGTTCTCCGGATGGTGCTCGTGCACGAAATAGCGCGAGCTGTCAGCAGTAGCGTTATGGTTACTCATGTCTTTACG
>NZ_JBFRDW010001011.1:0-1335 GCF_052113985.1 Pseudoduganella sp. RAF53_2
GGTTGTTTCCTTGCACTATGACTTTTACTGACGTCCTTGGCCAGCAACACGCTGCCGCGCCTGATGCGCGCATCGTCTCGCTGGTGCCTTCCATTACCGAGCTGCTGTGCGACCTGGGCCTGGCGCCGCAACTTGTCGGCCGCACCGGCTTTTGCATCCATCCGGAACAGCTTGTACGCACGATCCCGAAAGTGGGCGGCACCAAGGACGTTAACATCGAGAAGATCCGCAAGCTGGCGCCGACCCACCTGGTGGTGAACATCGACGAGAACGAGAAGCCAACCGTCGACAAGCTAGCGGAATTTGTGCCGAACATCGTGGTCACGCATCCCATCACGCCGCGCGACAATATCGCGCTGGCCCAGCTGATGGGCGGCGTGTTCTGCGCCCGGCAGAAGGCAGACGATTGGTGCGCAGCATTCGCACGTGAACTCGCCGCGCTGGAAGCAGCGCCAAAAGGCGCGCCGCAGCGCGTGCTCTACTGCATCTGGCAGGACCCGTGGATGACTGTTTCGCGCGAGACGTACATTGCGCACATGCTGGCGCTGATTGGCTGGACGATTCCCGAACTGGGCGACGCACGTTATCCGAGCTTCAAATGGTCGGATGCATTGGTGGGGCAGATTGATCAGGTGCTGCTGTCGACGGAACCGTATCGCTTCAACGAGGAGCACGCAGACGCGCTCGAAAAGCAGATCGGCAAACCGGTACAGCTGGTGGACGGCGAGATGATGTCCTGGTACGGCAGCCGCGCACTGCGCGGCGTGCAGTACCTCAGGACATTAATTACTCCTCAGTAGTAGTGAACTCAGGCTGGGCGGCGTGGCGCTTGCTGTCTTGCAGGCGTCCCAGTGCGCTGTCGATTGCGCGCTGCAGTTTATCCGCCGCGCCATTGATGGATTGATGCAGGGTGGCATCGTGGTCGCTGACGGCGATAGGCTGGTAGCCATTCACACGCGCTTCCATCATGCAGCGGATATCGCCGTCTGCAGATTTCTTCGCATTGTTTTCGCTGAGGTGGACTTCGACGCGGCTGATGTGTTCGCCGAACCGGTGAAGCGCGGCTTGCACCACTTGGTGTACGTGGTCGTCAAGGCCGGCATGACGTTCGATGGTTTTATCGGTGTTCACATTGATTTGYATATGCTGCTCCCGTTTGTTCATCAAAGCGCGTTCTCACGCGATTCCATCCTACTCCTTTCTCAGGTATTCAGCAAAGAGGCTGCAATATTGACGAAGAGCCCCAATATCAGCAGATTGAAGAAGAAGCTCAGCACCGACTGGCCCAGCACCAGCTTGCGCAAATCGCTCGATTGCACGCAGACATCGGATGTT
>NZ_JBFRDW010001012.1:0-1330 GCF_052113985.1 Pseudoduganella sp. RAF53_2
GCGCTGGTGGTTGCGCTGTGCAGGATACCGTGTCGAACATCCAGCCTGCTTCGCACAATGTGAACCTGCTGGCTGGCTTCACCAAGCAGCTGAACGAAGACTGGAAACTGGCACTGAAGGCCTCCATGTTCAAGCGCGAAAGCGAGAACAACCGCGGCCTGGGCCTGACCACTTCGCCGACTTCCTTCGTTGGTAACATCTCCCTGGTTCCTGGCCAGGCGCCTGCCCTGGTTAACGCCTACGGCAGCACCGTGATGCCTGCTAACTGGTACCTGAACAAGCTGGGCGCTCCTGCCCGTCTGTACGGCTACCTGCCACAGCAAGACCCACAGCGTACCCAGGACAACACCGCGACCTCGACCCGTTTCGCAGCTGACCTGACCGGTACCTTCATGGGCTGGGATATCGCTGGTGGCCTGGGCTACTCCAAGGTCAAGACCGAGATCGACTACAGCGGCTACGTGAACCGTTTCGCCCTGTACACCGCCCTGAACCGTGCGACCAACCCATTCAACATCCTGGGCGGCAATTCCCAGGCGGATATGGACGCGATCGCGCCGCACTTCAGCAACACCTCGGAAGAGACCCTGAAGTACGCCGAAGTGCACGCTTCGCGTGAACTGGCTCAACTGCCAGGCGGCCCGCTGGCCCTGGCACTGGGTAGCAGCTGGACCCGTAAGGACCTGAACGCTCCGCCTCCAAGCCAGCTGGCTCTGGGCGCTGTGGGTAACGGTGCTGCCTTCGCATCCGGCCGCGAAACCGACACCGCTGTGTTCGCCGAACTGTCGGCCCTGCCGATCAAGAACGTTGAAGTCAGCGCTTCGACCCGCTTCGACCACTACGACACCTACGGCAATTCCTGGACCCCAGGCGCCAAGTTCAAGTGGACTGTGATGCCGCAAGTTGCCGTTCGCGGTACCTTCGCTCGTGGCTTCCGCGCTCCGAACGCAGCTGAAGTGGGCACCGCATCGTCGATCTTCACCTTCAACGCGATCAATGACCCGATCCTGTGTAAGGATGGCAACCCTAAGACCGCTGGTAACGTCCCTTCCGCTTGCGGTATTGCACCGACCTTCGTCCAGGTGACCACGCCAAACCTGAGCCCAGAGAAGTCGAAGTCGTACACCTTCGGCCTGATCCTGCAGCCAATCCCGGCCTTCAGCTCGACTGTGGATTACTACAAGATCGACGTGAAGAACCAGATCAACACTGCATCCGGTCTGCCAGGCTTCGTGCCTAGCTTCTTCCGTGCTGCTCCACAGGCACTGGATATCTCGAACGGCGACGGCACCACCCACGTGGGCGTTCCATCGGTCGGCCAGATTACTTA
>NZ_JBFRDW010001013.1:0-1326 GCF_052113985.1 Pseudoduganella sp. RAF53_2
GCCAGGTGCGGCTGTGTGCTGTTATTTCGACCCGCAGCGCATCATTTCAGTACTTCAAGCCGCGTCGCGGTCGGGGGAAACGAAAGCTAGGCACTCCTCGAACGAACGCAAGACCATATCTACCTCGGTTTGCATCGCTGCAGGCGGCACGGAAAACTCGTCCCTTGGCAGCCGAACGGTCGCCACCAGCGCTTGGGGAAGCAGAATGCGCAGCGCAGCGACGGCAATGCGCCATGTTTCGAAGGTCTCTTTTAGTGGATAGGCGACCAAAATGGTAGAGACCAGAGAAGCCTTGCCGGAGTCGTGCTGCTCGTAAGGCAGGGGCAAAGAAACACTACGTGCGTCTACACCACTTTCTCGCAATGATCGTGCGAGTAGTTCACCGATTAGCTCATCGCGCTCCGATTCTAATCCTGCGCACAGGACGATGGAACGTAGAGGGACATCTAGTGAACCTTGCCAGCGACCGAGCCGTGCTTCACGCAACTGCCGTGGATGTGCACCTACGTTAGCGTCGAGCAGGGACACGCGGTGTCGGCGTGTCGCCGTACCGCTGGGTGCGAGGACTTCCGCAACTTCCACAACGGTGCAGCGTAGACGCTCCTGTTGCACTTTGTCGATTGCGCCCCTGCGCAACTCTCCCGCGGCAAGTGCCAAGCCAGGTAGAAGCGTTTGATCACAGTACCGTGCGAAGCTGGCACGGCGTAGATATATTTGAGCATCCTTAAGAATGGCCGCAGCTTCCCCCGACAGGCTACGCTGGAAGAAACGCTGTGCGGCAGTTACGTCTGGTGCTTGGCCCAGCAATATTGAGAGCGACTCCAAGGACTCAATGTGCCGGCCGGCGACGACCAGGCAAACGGTCAGAGGCGTAGAAATCAACAGCCCTACGGGCCCCCAAAGCGTTCCCCAGAACACAGCCGATACCACGACTGCCAGAGGCGACAAGCCTGTGCTGTGCCCATAGACCTTTGGCTCCACCAAATTTGACACCGTTATTTCGAGGACACCAAACAAGATGACGGCTGAAAGCGCCATATCCCAACCGGTGTCGACGGCCGCGGCAAAGCAGGCGATCACCCCGCCAGAGGCTATGGCGCCCAGGTATGGGATAAACCGCATCACGGCAGCTAAGGTTCCCCACAGTAGTGCATGCGGTACTCCTAAAGTCAACAATCCAAATCCGATAAAAATGCCAAACACCGTGTTGACGAGGAATTGCGTGAAGAAGTATCGCGACACGCCACCGGCAGCATCGCCCAGCGCCTTTACGGTGCGGCTGATT
Organism: Pseudoduganella sp. RAF53_2; assembly: GCF_052113985.1. NCBI lineage: Bacteria > Pseudomonadati > Pseudomonadota > Betaproteobacteria > Burkholderiales > Oxalobacteraceae > Pseudoduganella > Pseudoduganella sp. RAF53_2. Next base: position 1,286 of record NZ_JBFRDW010001013.1, read on the forward strand.
TCGGTTTGGCGTCCCAGCCGGATCAGGCGATCCTGTAAGGA
>NZ_JBFRDW010001014.1:0-1317 GCF_052113985.1 Pseudoduganella sp. RAF53_2
TTGCTATACACCTGCGCGCCTTCGACGTTGGCAGGCAGTTGGTAAGTGATTCCATTGGCCACAATATTGACCATGACTAAGTCGTCGCCACCAGCGGACTGCTCAATTACCACATCACTTTTGTTGTCCACCCAATACACGTCGTTGCCACCGAGGCCCGCCATGGTGTCGGCACCAGCCCCACCATCGAGCTGATCATCGCCCGCCGTGCCGACTAAGTTGTCATTGAAATTGCTGCTGACGTTCATTGCCAGCTGTGCCGTGGTGAGGTCGCCATCGTTAAAGTGGACCGATTCAACGTTGTGCAGAGTGACGCTGTCGCCCGTTTGAGTGTTGGTCAGCATCAGGTCCGTATTGTTCACACGGGTGGTCGCATAGCCGATAATATTACCGGTCAGTTCCACTACGTCGTTACCCGCACCGCCGTCGACAATGTCATGGCCAGCTCCAAAGCGCAGCACGTCGTTGCCGTCACCACCGAGCAAGGTGTCATTGCCACTGCCGCCGGTAATGGTGTTGTCCAGCGTGTTGCCCGTGCCTGCGAAACCTGCAGTGCCGGAGTACACCAGTTCTTCGACATTGGCTGCCAGCGTGTATTTTGTCAGTGTCGTGATCACGCGATCTACGCCTTCATTAGCCAGTTCAGTGACACTATCGGCCGCGTTGTCCACGTAATAGACATCATCGCCCTGGCCACCCGCCAACTTGTCGGCACCAACACCGCCATCGAGAGTATCGTTCCCGAGACCACCTGTCAGCGCGTTGACACCCGCATTGCCGACCAGTCGGTTGTCAAGCGCATTACCCGTAATGCCGACGGCCAGCGAACTTGCTGCCGTCACTACACTGTCTTCCACATTGACGCCCAGGGTGTAGATGCCCGCTTTGGTGAAAGCAACTTGCACGGTGTCGTGGCCATTTGCCGGCGCTTCGTCGGCCATGTCGCCTGCCTGGTCGACGATATAGGTATCGTCGCCGCTGCCACCTTGCAAGGTGTCCGCACCTAGGCCACCGTCCATGGTGTCTGCTAGGTTGGAGCCGGTCAACACATCATTCAGTGGGCTCTTCACATTGAGCYGGATATCAGCCAGAGTTTTCGCACCGTCAGCAAACAATACTTTTTCAACGCCGCGCAGGGTGACGCTCTCGCCAGTGGATGGGTTGACCAGCAGTGTGTCCGTCAGCGAGGTGCGGCTGCGCGTGTAATCAGCGAAATTTCCAAGGACTGCCACCGTATCGTCGCCAGCACCACCATCGGCGATATCGATGCCAGCGCCCACGTTCAGGATGTCATTGCCATCGCCCCCCATCAGGGTG
>NZ_JBFRDW010001015.1:0-1313 GCF_052113985.1 Pseudoduganella sp. RAF53_2
TCTTCACACGGCGCACCACGAAATTCACCAGCGCGCCTTTGGCCACGCCGAGCATATCGCCCATGCTGGCCACGATCACATGCTTTACACCGGTGCGCGGCAGCACCTGCTGCACGGTAGTGGCGAAATTCTCCAGCACGATGATGACCTCGGCGCCGGAGTCTTCCAGTTGATGTTCCAGTTCGCGCGGCGTGTACAGCGGGTTCACATTCACCACGGTGCAACCGGCGCGCAGGATGGCGGCAACCGCAATCGGATATTGCAGCACGTTTGGCATCATGACAGCGACGCGAGCGCCCTGCCCCAGGCCACGCTGTTGCAGCCAGGCCGCGATCTGGCGCGAATACTGTTCCCATTCGCGATAAGTCATGACGCTGTCCATGCAGACGTAGGCCTTACGGCTGGCGAACCTGGTGAAGGACTCTTCCAGCAAGTGCACGAGCGATCGGTAGCGCTCAGGGTCAATGGTCGCCGGAATGCCTTCGGGGTAGGAAGCGAGCCAGATTTTATCGGGGTTCATGCAGTCTCCTCTCTCATGCGCATCAATGCGTGCGTCTTGTCATCGGCGGCCGGACCTGCCACCGTGTCGATCTGTGCCGGGGTCAGGTCACGGCCATCAGCGGCGCGGATACCGACGCCCGCGACAGGCTGGCCGGTTTCGCGCTCCACCATCGTCAGCCGCGCGCCCAGCGGATGCGGCGCCCACTGCTCGCCCCACACCGTCATCGCGGCCAGGATTGGATAGAGCGACTGCCCCTTCTTCGTCAGGCGGTAGTGAACGATGCGCGCGTCCTCTTCCGATGGCTCGCGTGCCAGGATGCCGTTCTCCACCAGCTTGCCCAGGCGCCGCGCCAGAATGTTCGTGCTAATGCCAAGATGGCGCTGGAAATCCTGGAAGCGGCTCATGCCGCAAAAGGCATTTCTCAGAATGACGAACGACCACCATTCGCCCACCTGCTCCAGTGTTTGTGCGATGGGGCAGTTCATCTCTGCGAAGGAACCTTTGCTCATGGCTAGTGTTTAAGTAGTAAATAGTTAACATTTACTCTATTGAAATCGCTTGCGTAACACAAGCAGATTTATAGAACGGTCGCTCTATTTTGTTGCGATGCCGCGACATGTATCTATATTGAAAGATGTTGAATTGATAACAAACGGAGAAGAATATGGGGCGTCTGTACTACAACAATGATCAGGAAGATCCTGCGGAATTCTGCTCGGCGCTCGCCATCGGAGACTCGTGGTTCTGGTATCCGAACCAGAACATGATGGAGACGCTGGTGCGCGATCACCGCACTTCCGACGATCACGCG
>NZ_JBFRDW010001016.1:0-1312 GCF_052113985.1 Pseudoduganella sp. RAF53_2
GCAAATATTTGCCCGCTCTGCCGGCCAGCTGGGGACCGGCGACCGTCCGCCAGCTGCTGTCGCACACTTCGGGCATTCCGAGCTATACGTCGCCGGACGATTCCGACGCCAAGCTGATGCCCGTGAAGCATACCCCGCAAGAGCTCATCGACTTGCTCAAGGACGTTCCGCTGAATTATAAGCATGGTACGAAATTCACGTATAACAACATGGGTTACGTCCTGTTGGGCCGCATCATCGAGGCCGTGGGCGGCATAAGCTACCAGGACTATCTTGAGCAAAAGCTGCTGACGCCGATCAACCTGCACGATTCGGGCTATGACGACGGGCGCATAGTGGTGGGCCAGTTGGCCCAGGATTACACGGATGGTCCGGACCAGGTGGTGAAGGGCAGGCTGGTCAACATGAGCAACGCGTATGCGGCGGGCGCTATGTATTCGACAGTGGATGATCTTCTCGCTTGGCATCAGAGGCTGATCAAGGGGAATGTGCTGAGCCCGGCCGCACTGAAGGCGATGTTCACTGACGGTGGCCATCATTACGGGCTGGGCTGGTTCATCCATGAGAGCCTCTCGCGCAAGTTGTATGAGCACGGCGGCAACATCGGGGGGTACAGCCTCTATGCTGGCTTATTACCCGGACGATAAGGTCACTGTCATTGTCTTGAGCAATTATGGTGACGAAGTTGTCGGCAAGATCACCGACGCACTGGCGCGCATGGCGCTGGGCGTGGCCCCGGCGCACCGCCAGGTCAAGGTGGATCCTCGTCTTTATTCGCGCTTCGAAGGGCAATATCAACTGGGATCGGCGACCTTTTTTATCAGCTCGAAAGGCGACCGTCTGTTTGCCCAACTGGCTGGGCAGCGGCAATTGGAGATATTTCCTGAAAGCGAATACCGCTATTTCTATAAGGCCGTCGATGTCGTGCTGACCTTCGAGAAAGATGCTGGTGGGAAAATTGACGCCGTCACAGTGGAACAGGACGGTAGCGAAACCAGGGCCAAGCGCCTTGACTAGTACTGTCAGGCAACACCCATCAACCCAGCGAATTGGAGTGCAATTGAAGCAGTTCATTAGTTAATGGAGAGAACCTGCCGGCCTGGTCGGCGCCGATCAGCCATGCAGTGGTCGTCGGCACACATGCTATCTGAGCGGGCAACTTGCCATTGGCCGCGATGGGAACTATGTTCCGGGGAGGAGGAAGCGCGGCACGCATTCCAGAATGTTGCACATGTTCTGGAAGCGTCAGGTTTCACGCTGCAGGATATGGTGTTTGTCGATATTGCCTTCATCGACCTGGCGGACCTGCCAC
>NZ_JBFRDW010001017.1:0-1310 GCF_052113985.1 Pseudoduganella sp. RAF53_2
GTCCAGGGTTAGCGCTTCCCATGGCACGGCGAACAGTTTTTCGCCCATGGTCAGCACGCCGCCGGACGCCATCACCACATACGCCACGTGGCCAGTCTGCATGTCCAGCATGATTTCCTTGACGGTGCCGAGGTGTTCGTTTTGCAGGTTGTGGACATGGTCGCCGATCAGCGTGTCGGCGCCCATCAGGCGTGGTCCCGGACCTTGGTGGCCGGTGTCTACGTAATTGCCGTATGCGTCGCGTTCGTAACTCATGATGGCCTCCTTTTGGGAAATAGTGTTATTTTGACTAGCGGCCCAGCCATGGTCTGTTCGGCAACTCACATTTTCATGACGGCATGGTGAAGTGGTACCGAAATTACGCTATAATTTCAATTTCCCGCATCGCGCCTACCCGGCGCCCGATCTCGCAATGACCAAATTTGTCTTCGTCACTGGTGGCGTTGTGTCGTCCCTTGGTAAAGGGATTGCCGCCGCCTCCCTCGCTGCGATCCTCGAATCGCGCGGCCTCAAAGTCACCATGCTCAAGCTGGACCCGTACATCAACGTGGACCCAGGCACCATGAGCCCCATGCAGCACGGTGAAGTCTTCGTTACCGACGATGGCGCTGAGACCGACCTTGACCTCGGCCACTATGAGCGCTTCATCTCCACCCGCATGCGCAAGGTGAACAACTTCACCACCGGCCAGATCTACGAATCCGTGATCCGCAAGGAACGCCGTGGCGAATACCTCGGCAAGACCGTGCAGGTGATTCCGCACATCACCAACGAAATCCAGGACTACATCCGCCGTGGCGCGGAAGGCTACGATGTCGCGCTGTGCGAGATCGGCGGCACCGTGGGCGATATCGAATCGCTGCCGTTCCTGGAAGCTGCGCGTCAACTGAGCCTGCGCGCCGGCCGCAAGAATTCCGCTTTCGTTCACCTGACCCTGGTGCCGTACATCGCATCGGCCGGCGAACTGAAAACCAAACCGACCCAGCACTCGGTGCAGAAACTGCGCGAAATCGGCATCTCTCCAAACGCGCTGCTGTGCCGTGCCGACCGCCGCATTCCTGAAGACGAAGTGGCGAAGATCTCCCTGTTCTCGAACATCGAGGAACGCGGCGTGATTTCCGTGTGGGACGTCGACACCATCTACAAAGTGCCGCAAATGCTGCACGACCAGGGCCTGGATGCGATCATCTGCGAAGCGCTGGACCTGAACCCGGCACCGGCCGACCTGTCCGTGTGGAGCAAGCTGATTCACACCCTGGAAAATCCGAAAGCGGAAGTGTCGATCGGCATGGTCGGCAAGTACGTGGAGC
>NZ_JBFRDW010001018.1:0-1306 GCF_052113985.1 Pseudoduganella sp. RAF53_2
CGCATAGGAACTGTCGTTGCCCACGCGGTTCACGCATTGCGTGTAATGCGGCAGGCTGTCGTCCTGGCGCTGATCGTCTTTCAGCGAGATATTTACGGTACGCAGTTTGCCTTTCTTGCCGTCGTCGATCCATTCCTTTTTGCAGCGGCGGATCAAGTTGGTACGGAACAACTGATGGCCTGCGTTATGCGTCAGGAAGCCCATTACCACGCACAACACGAAGACGATACCTCCCATCAGCAGCAGGCGCGTGTTCTCACTGCCCTCCATCGCCATCCAGGAACCAAGCAGGTACGAGAAGCCCATGCCTTCCGCAATAATCAGCAAACCAAGCACCAGGAACAGCCAGCCCGGCGTCGGCGACCGGCCAGTGTCGCCGGCCTTGGACATATAGTCGATGCGCTTATTGAATTCCGCTTCGCTGGTCAGATGCATGAACTGGGCGTAATCGTTACACAGCGTGCGCTCAGAATTGGTCCAGCTATTATCCTTGGCGAAGCGCGAAGAATCATTTGCCAGGCGCGCCGTCTTGCCGACGAAGGGCAAGGCATACCAGAAATTGAGCCACCACAGGTCGATGCGGAACTTGAACGAGAAATAGATCGCAATCAGCAAGACCAGGCAAAGCAGACTCTGGACAGTTGCCAGGTTTTGATTCAGGTATTCGGACATTGATAACTTTCTTTTTTATTTGGCGAGTTTGGGATTGAATTCGGCCACCATGCTTTTGCCAGCAGCGACGTAGTAAAGGCTGGAGGCAGTCGACTGTGCGCGCTCACGCGGGAACAGCACGTCCATGCATTTCACGGGCCCACTGCCGAACACCCGATACAGCAAACCGTTTTCGCCCTGATAGGTGTTCACTTCAACGGTATCGCGGTAGTCCGCGCGGGCGTCCGACCCGGCGCGCAGGCTGGCCGCCTTGTACACCAGGAGCGTGGGTTTGTTGGCTGGCGCGGCGCCATCCCGCAGCACGGCGACTCCGGTCAAGCCGACCAGATTGCCATTTACCTTGTCGGTCCAGGAAGTGCCGTACAGGCCGGGCATGTATTCACTGACGTGGTATTCCTTATTGCCCAACAGTGATTTCACCGCGTTGGCGACACGGGGCCTGTCCTCCGTGCAGCTACGCGCTGCGGGCATATCATCCGCATTGGCGGAGGAGATCAGACTGAATCCATTGCCGCTGCGTGTCACGATGCGGCCGATATTGACCGCCACAGGATTGCCGCTGACGGGGCGACCGCCGAAATCGAATTCGGGCGCGGCTTCCGGCACCTTATTCGGCTGCGCAACACCAGATGCC
>NZ_JBFRDW010001019.1:0-1302 GCF_052113985.1 Pseudoduganella sp. RAF53_2
GCCGACGCTGGTGCTGTGGGGCAAGATCGCCGAGCAACTGAACAAGCTGGCGGTGGTGCAGGCGCTGCCGCAGATCGTGTGCGAGCACCCGTATAACATCTCGTTTATTGCCAATAAGGAAATGCAAGCCCTGTTCGGTCCGATGAGGCTGCTGAAGGCGTGACGACGTAGGGCGGATCAGTGATCCGCCGAAAGCAAGCCTTCCCACAGGCGCCTGAGGGGCGTCCGGCAAGCTTTTCGCAACTCTGTTATACTTGACTAAATCGTTCAAGTAATCGGGGAGTCATCGCGAGAGCAGAACGATATTTTAACTGAGTTGAACCGAGGTTGTGATGCGTCTGACTACCAAAGGCCGTTTTGCTGTGACTGCGATGATTGATCTGGCTATGCGCCAGGGCAARGGTCCTGTGACGCTTTCTGGCATCAGCCAGCGCCAGTCGATTTCCCTGTCCTATCTGGAACAGCTGTTCGGCAAGCTGCGCCGCCACGAGATCGTGGAATCGATCCGCGGCCCGGGCGGTGGTTACAGCCTGGCGCGCCGCGCCGACAAGGTGACTGTGGCCGACATCATCATCGCCGTCGATGAGCCGCTCGATGCAACCCAGTGCGGCGGCAAGGAAAACTGCCACGGCGCCGATCATGCGAACGGCGCCCGCTGCATGACCCACGAGCTGTGGGCCACGCTGAATGAAAAAATGGTCGACTATCTGGACTCCGTGTCCCTGCAGGACCTGGTCGACCAGCAGAAAGCAAAGAACGCTGAACAGAACGTCGTGGTCATGCACGGCAACAATCAGGCAGCCCTCGGTTAACCGAATTGGAGTAATTAGATGAACGCCCCTGAAAAGAAAGTTTCGCAGGTAGCACCGGTTGAGTTCCATACTGCACCGCACTTCCCGATCTACATGGACTACTCGGCCACCACGCCGATCGATCCCCGCGTTGCGGACAAGATGATCCCTTACCTGCGCGAACAATTCGGCAACCCGGCCTCCCGCAGCCACATGTACGGCTGGACCGCGGAAGCGGCCGTGGAAGAGGCGCGCGGCCACGTTGCGGCCCTGATCAATGCCGATCCGCGCGAGATCATCTGGACCTCCGGCGCGACCGAATCGAACAACCTCGCCATCAAGGGCGCGGCCAACTTCTACAAGACCAAGGGCAAGCACATCATCACCGTGAAGACCGAGCACAAGGCTGTGCTGGACACGGTACGTGAACTGGAACGCCAGGGCTTCGACGCTACCTACCTGGACCCGCAGGACAATGGCCTGGTCAGCGTCGAGCAGATCGCTGCTGCCG
>NZ_JBFRDW010001020.1:0-1300 GCF_052113985.1 Pseudoduganella sp. RAF53_2
GGCCAGGAGGCTGCATGACCGAGCACCTGAGCTACGACGATGTGGTAAAGAATTTGCAAGACCTGCCATCCCTGCCCGCAGTGGTGATGGAGCTGCTGAACAGCATCGATCAGGAAGATATCGATATCGGCGTGCTGGCCAAGAAGGTGTCGCACGACCAGGCGCTGACCGCCAAGACCTTGCGTCTGGCGAATTCCTCGCTGTATGGCTTGCAGGTCAAGGTAACCACCATCCAGCAAGCGATTACCTATCTGGGCTTCCAGACCACGCGCAACCTGATCACGGCCGCGGCCGTGACGGGCTGCTTCGCGGAAGGCGCCTGCAAGGCTTTTGATCACAAGGCGTTCTGGCGCCACTCGATCGGCACCGCCGCTTGCGCCAAGATCCTGGCCCGCCATATGCGCTTCAATCAGGACTATGCCTTCACCGCAGGGCTGCTGCACGACATCGGCCGCCTGGTGCTGGTGTCATGTTTCCCTGAGCGTTATACCGACGTGCTGGCCTACCGCGAAGCCCACGACTGCACCCTGCTGGAAGCGGAGCGCACTGCCATGGGCATCGACCACGTGGACGCCGGCCTGGCTCTGGCCGAGCATTGGAATTTCTCCGACACGATGCGGCTGGCCATTGGTGGCCACCACGAGCCGGACCGCCCAGGCGCGGGCTTCCTTGCCACCATCATCCATGTGGCGGATGCGGTGGTTCATGCGCTGGACCTGGCGCGCCAGGAGGATGACCTGGTGCCCAAAGTGTCCACCGTCGCCTGGCAGGCGCTCGCGCTTAACGAGGAAACCTGCCTGCACCTGTTCCGCGAAACCGAGCTGCAATTCGAAGAAATTTCGATGGTCCTGCTATCGTAGCTATCGTAGGGCGGATCATTGATCCGCCGCAGCAGTCACGCGGCGCGCTTAATGCGCGTAGTTGCCGTTGCCGCCTTCGGCTTTCTGAGGCGGATTGGCCGAAGCTTGCTGGGTATTTGCCGCAGCAGCCTTATCTTCTGGTTTCGGACGGCCTTGTGCGTCCGACAGGCGATACTTGGTGCGGCGGTCGCCCATCAGGTCGCGCAGGTCGCGAATGCTCATGCCGGTCACTTCGTGCATGCGGATCAGCAGCGAAGCCCCGACTGGCAGGCGATGGTGGCGGATCTTGCTGATAACTGGCGGAGCCACTTCCAGCAAGCGGGACAGGGCAGCGTCATTTTTCAGCTGCATTTTGCCCAGCAGGATGTCCAGCAGGTGGTTGGGGTTATAACTTTCCTGCGATGCGAGAGCGTGATGTGCCATGATGATCCTCTCTGAAA
>NZ_JBFRDW010001021.1:0-1292 GCF_052113985.1 Pseudoduganella sp. RAF53_2
GCGCAGCCCTGGTCGACAAAGCCGGCGCCACCATGAACGAAATCGTGGCCAGCGTCACGCGCGTGACCGACATCATGGGCGAGATCATGGCCGCCGGCGATGAGCAAAGCGCGGGCATCGATCAGATCAACCAGGCCATCGCACAGATGGACCAGGTCACGCAGCAGAACGCGGCCCTGGTTGAAGAAGCCACCGCCGCTGCCGCCGCAATGCAGGAACAGGCGGGCGAACTGGATGAGATGGTGAGCGTATTCCGCGTGTCCAGCACAGATGCAAATCGCCGTGTGGCACACCCGCAACCACTGCGTCTGGCCGCCTGAAGCCAGATTAGAATAGGCGCTTCTCTTGCAGGAGGAGCGCCCAGTGAAAATCTCTGCCACCGTCCGGAACTCATACAAAGTCCACGAAGCGCACGTCAGCACCGACGGCGCAGCCCAGTCGCTTGCAGTCCCGATGAAAGCAGCGGGCAAAGGCTCGGCCGTCAACGGTGGCGAATTCCTGATGCTGGCCCTGGCCACCTGCTACTGCAACGATCTTTATCGGGAAGCCGAGCTTAAACACATCGCCATTAACAGTGTCGAAGTCGAAGCCAGCGCCGACTTTCCCGGTCCCGGCCTCGCCGCCACGAATATCCGCTATTCCGCCCGCGTACTTTCCACCGCACCGGATGATGTTATCGAAGCCCTCCTGCGCCATACCGACGCCATTGCCGAAGTTCATAACACGATTCGCAATGGCGTTCCCGTCCGGATTATCTGACTCATTTCCGAAATAATAATTTTCGATGCGATCGGTCACCGGATATTTACCGAATCGGYAGCCCGTTTTTCATCAAAATATATTAATGCGCCTTTTTAGGACGCTCGCCTATAGTGTTATAGCCGGTACCAAGAAATAATAAACCGGTAATAACATAAAGAAGGGAGTAGCCATGAAAGGGAAAATTGCCCTGCTGGGCTTGTGCGCCTGCGCGCTTGTTCAAACAAGCCAGGCGCAGCAGTCTGACGTCGGACAAGTGATTATTCCGGCACTAAAAAACCTCGAAATCAAACGCGTTTATATGGCCCCGGAGGATTTCAAACCTTACAAGGGAGATTATAATCTCTCCAACGGAAAAACCATGGTGCTGCGGCGATTTAATGCCCGCATGTTTGCCCAGGTTGGAACTCAAAGTGAACACGAAATTGTCCCCACCGGCAATGGGAAATTCTCCGCGCTCGACCGCACCATGCAGATGGAACTGACTGTAGAAAGGGATGGCGATATTACTGGAACCATGAGTTATATTGATG
>NZ_JBFRDW010001022.1:0-1291 GCF_052113985.1 Pseudoduganella sp. RAF53_2
GTCCATGAACTGGTCGATGTAGCTCGCGCTGAAGCGGTTGCCCCAGGAGTTGGTGTTGGCGATGGTGCCCAGCGAGTTCTTCTCGCCGCGCACGTTCAGTGCCACGGTGCGCTTGCCGAAGTTCAGCGGACGCACGGTTTGCAGATCCAGCGTACCGGACAGACCCTGGCCGACCATGCCCGCATCAGGGGTCTTGTACACGGTCACGCCGCTCAGCAGCTCGGATGGATACTGGTCGAATTCAACGCTGCGGTTGTCGCCGGTCGAAACCTGTTCGCGGCCATTCAGCAGGGTGGTGGAGAAGTCCGGGGACAGACCGCGCACCGAGATCACTTGCGCACGGCCGGCAACGCGCTGAGCGGCCAGGCCTGGCAGGCGGGCGATGGATTCAGCGATCGAGGAGTCCGGCAGCTTGCCGATGTCTTCAGCGGAAACCGCTTCAACGATGGAGGTTGCGTCTTTCTTGACGGAGATCGCGTCCTCGATACCACGACGGATGCCGGACACGGTCACGGTCTGCATCTGCACGTCGGCAGCCTGGCCGGTGGTCGCGCTTTGCGCGTACGCGGAATTGGCCAGGATGGTCAGGAACACGGCGCAGCCAGCGGCGACCGGATTCAGTGGGAAAGCAGCGGTGGTGCGTCGCTTGCTTGCGAAGTTATTCATTAAATGTCCCCTCACACATTAAACACATTTCCCGCAACCACTTGCTCAGTCGGTTTAGCTTAACTACACGGGAATCCAAGGATGTCGAACGTTCTACTGGACGCTCTGGAGCGGATTCTGTACTAAAACTAGATTCAATGTCAATGAATGACTTTCATCACTACAATCTATTTCTGCCCTTCCCTATAGGCTAAACTATGCGCTCCGTTGTATTTCGGCTACAAGACCACGTCAAAATTCATGTAGTAGAACTACACCAGAAATAGGTGTATTGTCCCGTTCACAAGCTTATCCGGAGACCAAAGATGACCCGTTCCCGCGCCGCCCTGCTGCTCGCAGGCGCCCTGCTCTTCCCGCTCGCGCATGCCCAGGACTACCGCGTCCAGCATATGGAGCCGGCTTTCTGGTGGAGCGGCATGCACGACCCGCACCTGCAACTGATGGTGCATGGGCCGAAACTGGGCGATCTGGAACCGAGCGTGAATTACCCGGGCGTGCGTATCGCCTCCGTCGCGCACGTGGCGAATCACAATTACCTCTTTATCGATCTGCAGCTGGATGGCGCCGCGCCCGGCAAATTCGACATCGTCTTCTCGAAGAACGGCAAGCCTGCTGCGCGCTACAC
>NZ_JBFRDW010001023.1:0-1281 GCF_052113985.1 Pseudoduganella sp. RAF53_2
ATGCCGTGCTCCTCGACGTGTGCTTCGGCCTTGCGCAGCAGTTCTGCTGCAACTTTCAGGCCGCGCACAAAGACGGGAGCGGATACTCGGTACATGGAAACGGACATGGGCTACTCCTCCTGTGTGATCGGACGAGTGTAGCGCATGCCCCGCATTCCTGCTTAAGACACCCTCACGACCATCATGCCTGCCCGCAGGCCGATGCGTACGTCGGGATTGGGGAAGACCACCAGCTCTTCGTCGTGCTGCACGGTGTAGATGGTGTCGCCGTCGCGGGCGATTTCCTGGCCGCGGGTCAGCGGCGTGAAGTTCTGAGTCTCTTTGCCGAACGCCATGGTGAAGCCGTCGCTCAGCTTGATGATGTTCCGGGCGACTTTAAACACGTGTGGCTTCCTGGCCGCTTCGCCCGCGGGCTGGCCGCGCAGCAGGCGATCCAGCGCCACGCGTGCTTCCTCGAACTGGGACAGGTCGTTCTGGCCCAGCGTGCCGATGCGGCCTAGCTCCACTGTGGTGCCGGCAGCGGCGTGGTGTTCGGCGCTGTRGTAGCTATAGGTGCCTGCGGACGCAGGGTTCATGATGATGGCGCCGATGCCCGCTTCACCCAGCCAGCCGATCAGCTGCGCCTTAGCGCCGTCCGCGATCAGATCGGGGACAATGGCGAAGGTTGGGTAATAGGATGGTCGGATGGCCGTGTGCAAATCGAGGTGCCAGCGCTCAGCACCGGCATCCTTGAAGAAGGCGCTGGTGGCGGCGATCATCTCGTCCGCACGCGCGGCTTCGGCGGTGCCGGCAAGGCTGCCACGCTCGGCGCGGAACATGCGGTTCAGGTCTGCGTCGATGAAGCGCTTGGCCTGACGGATGGCGCCGATGTTGCCAACGCAAAGCATCAGGTCTACGGCCAGCATTGCAKGCTCCTGCGCCAGCGCATCGAGCAGGTAGGCCACCAGTTCGATAGGGCCCGTTTCGTCGCCGTGCACGCCGACCGAAATCAATACTGCAGGACGCGCCGGCTGGCCGGTGGCCACAGCGCGGCGCAGTGTGATGATGCCGTCGGCCGGTTCAGCGACCGAGAAACCCGCCGCGCCGAAGCTGAGCGCGACCGCGCTGAAATCCGCTTCGGCCAGCGCGCGCACCGGAGGAGGCAAGCCGCCGCCGGCCGCGGCCTGCGCAACGTCTGACGATGGGGCGCCAGCAGCGGCGCCGGTTTGCTGCTTGTCCGTCATCCGCTTATGCCGCCTTTGCCAGGGTCGTCGCATTCACGGCTTCGGACAGCGCCCACAC
>NZ_JBFRDW010001024.1:0-1279 GCF_052113985.1 Pseudoduganella sp. RAF53_2
GGATATCGCAGTGTAGGGGCGAAATGTTCCTATCGCAACAACAATGGCAGGCATCTTCTAGGTGTTCGGTCTATCGCGGATATGAGTGGCGTGCGTACGCGGCCGTGACTCATTAGAGTTGGCCCTAGTGGGCGCTGCCGGAAATAGGCTCTATTGCACCGATACGCACAATATAGTTGTCTGAAAAATATTGGATTACCGTAGGGAATTAACTGCTCAACAAAGCTTTTGAATGAGCTATTTCGCGTTATACACTGTACGGATTCACAGCGTATAACATAAAATAAGCTTTTTAAATCAATAGCTTACAAACATATTTTCATATTGCAGAACTGTGCAAATGTGACTACACTGCCGCCATTACCCGATTAGAGGCGGCCGTGAAAAAGCAGTTGCGTGATTCAATCGAAGTGGTCGTCAGCGAAGTTTCTTCGCTGCGCTCTCCCACGCCTGAAGCTTGCGCACTCCATACGGATCACCCCGAAACTTTCACGCCGCAATTCGGGGGCGAGCTTTTTCGATTGCGCCAAATTGCCGGATTGCAGCAATCAGCACTCGCAAAGAAATCCGGTTTGACAAGGGGTTATTACGGCCAGTTGGAAAACTCAAAGAAATTGCCGCCCCCGAGCAGGACGGTTGAACGAATTTCTGACGCGCTAGCGCTCACGCGGTCGCAGCGCTGTCGACTGGCCTGTTTAGCGTTGATTGAACGGGAGAATTATTTTGCCCCGCTGATGTCGGAAGCGCTCGAGGCTATCCTCAAAGACCTGGCCTTCAAGGCCGATGGCCTTTCGACGAACCAGATTCGACGAATCGCCGAGATTTTGGAGGAGGTGCCTAGCGCATAAAGACAAAACGACGAACCACATCACTGCAGTCCGTCGCCCTGCTGGCTCGGAGAAATATACCCCCAAAGACCGATCAATCCAAAGGGTATCTTTCCTAGGCCTGCRGGTCAAGCCACTGCTTTCTAAAAAGCTGCATTTCTAAGCGCTACGGCGCAGAGAAAGGGGAAGATATGTCCTTAGCAAGCCACCCTATGACGAGCTTGGCCTGGGTTGACCAGGTCTTCAACGCGCCGCCTGCCCGCGACTTGAAGGGACCGGCCAAATATACCCAAGCTTTCAGGACGCCAACAACATCGGATCTTGAGGGCGTTGTCGATACACAAGGCTATACCGAGACCGCCGCCGCGCTTCTGTTTGACTACTTCAGAAATCGAGGCCTCGTGGGGCGCTTCAAAGCTCAACCTTTCGTTACCGTCAAAGCAGAGTTTGGA
>NZ_JBFRDW010001025.1:0-1279 GCF_052113985.1 Pseudoduganella sp. RAF53_2
CGACAACAAGGCGCAAGCCATTGCCGGCTTCTCGAGCGCCGACATCGGCCATCTACAATGGGTGAGCGATAGCCGACTGTTGTTCGACCTGAACGACAAAACCGCTAGCGAAGGCGARCGAATCTACGCGCCGGGGCTGTTCGCCGTTGACCGCGACGGTACCCATTTCCGTCAGCTGGCCGAGCGGGCCAATCATTTCGTGCGCGACGGCATGGCCAAAAAGCTGCTGCCCTGGCATACCTTCATGCTGTCGCAAGTCGGCGCGCAGGACTCCGAATGGGTCTACGTCACCGACAATAATATCGCCGGGCTGGGCGATCTGCGCGACGTCGCGCTGCTGCGCCTGAACACTTTGAATGGACGCACCGAGGAAGTCAGCCGCCCTGGCGATACCATGGGCTGGGTGCTCGATAACAAAGGCGCGCCGCGTTTGACCTATACGCTGGACAAGAGCATGCGCAATATTTATTTGCGCGACAGCGGCAACGATACATGGCGCAAGGTAGCCAGCTTCGATACCTACCGCGGCGGGCTGGACGCCTTTACGCCACTGGCCTTCGGGCCGGAAGGCACGCTGTACGTCATCAGCAGCAAGGTAAAGGACCGCGCCGCTGTCCATACCTTTGACGTCGCCACCGGCAAGGTCAGCGAGCAGCCCCTGATTCAACTGGACGGCTACGACTTCAGCGGCCGCCTGATCATGCGCGGCGACAAGCTGCTCGGCATCCGCTATTTGCGCGATGCTTATGACACCCTCTGGTTCGATTCCGACATGAAGCAGATGCAGGAGGCGGTGAACAAGCTGCTGCCGAACACGATCAACATGATTGACCTGCCAACCCATGCGGAAACGGCCAATGTGCTGGTGACGGCCTACTCCGACGTGCAGCCCTCCGTCTACTTCATCTACAACAGCGAAACGAAAAAGCTGGACCGCGTTGGCGCAAGCCGTCCGAACATCAAACCATCGCATATGGGCGCGGAGGAAGAAGTACGCTACACCGCGCGCGACGGGCTGGAAATCCCTGCCATGCTGACGGTTCCGCTCCAAAGCAGCGGCAAGAATCTGCCCATGGTGGTGCTGGTGCATGGTGGTCCGTATGTGCGCGGCAGCCGCTGGGGATGGCGCTCCGACGTGCAGTTCCTCGCCTCACGCGGCTACGTCGTGCTGGAGCCCGAATACCGCGGCAGCACCGGCTTTGGCGAAGCCCACTTCCGCGCCGGCTGGAAACAGTGGGGCCTGAAAATGCAGGACGATATTGCCGACGGCGTCAAATGG
>NZ_JBFRDW010001026.1:0-1277 GCF_052113985.1 Pseudoduganella sp. RAF53_2
TCCCGAGCCTGCTGATTGCCCTGGCCTTCGCTGCGCCAGCCGCTGTGAATGCCGCCAGCAACCAGGACATCACGGCGCGCCACTTCGCGTCCCTGGTCTCGGGACCGCAGCCCAAGCTGGCGGAACTGACCATGTTCTTCACCCAGTTCCCCAAGGGCGGCGACCTGCACAACCACTACTCCGGCGCGATCTACGCGGAGCAATACCTGGAGTGGGTGGATAAGCAGGGCTACTGCATCGACAAGGAAACCTCGCGCATCGTCACCGATCAGGCGAAACGCACTGCGGGCTGTGTCAGCGCCCAGGATCTGGCGCTGGATAACACGGCCCTGCGCAACCTGCTGCAACGCTGGTCGGTCAAGGACTTCTACAATCACGGCGCGCAGCAAATGCCGCCGGATCATACCTTCTTCGAAACCTTCGGCTACTTCAACGATGTGGCGTCGACCAATGGCAATGATGGCCTGAAGCGCCTGAAACAACGCGCCATCGATGAAAACCTGAGCTACATCGAAACGGTGTACGAGATCGCACCGATTACTCTGGACCCGGATTTCGACAAGTCGGTGAAGAATGACGGCTCGCTGCCGCAGCAATTAGATGCCTACCTGAAGAAGCTGGAAGCCAATCCATCTTTCGCCAAAGGCATCGCGGACTACAACACGCATCTCGACACCAGCAGCGCCGGTATCGACGATGAACAGTTCACCATGCGCTACCAGCCGTTCGTGCTGCGATTCCTGACGCCGTCCATGGTGTTCTCGCAAATGGCGGCCGGCTTCAAGCTGGCGATGTCGAATCCGAAGGTAGTGGCTGTCAATATCGTAGGCGCTGAGCACTTCACCGTGTCCATGCGCGACTACGATCTGCACATGCAAATGTTTAAGTTCCTGAAAGCTAAGTATCCACAGGTCAAGCTGTCGCTGCACGCAGGCGAACTGGCCCTGGGCATGGTGCCGCCGGAAGGCCTGAAGTTCCACATCGGTGAGGCGATCGACGTGGCGGGCGGCCAGCGTATTGGCCACGGGATCGATATCGTGCACGAACGCAATGCGCCAGCCCTGCTGAAGGAGATGCGCGATCGCAAGATTCCGGTCGAGATCAATCTCAGCAGCAACGAGTTCATCCTGGGCATCAAAGGCGAGGCTCACCCGGTGACGGTGTATCGCAAATACGGGGTGCCATTTGTGATCTCGACTGACGACGCGGGCGTGTCACGCAACAACTTGTCGAATGAATACATGCTGTTTGCGACCCGCTATCACGCCGACTATGCC
>NZ_JBFRDW010001027.1:0-1271 GCF_052113985.1 Pseudoduganella sp. RAF53_2
GGTAACGGGCGGCATGGGTGGTCTGGGTGAAGCGATCTGCATCAAGCTGGTCGCTCTGGGCTACAAGGTAGTAACCACGTATTCCCCATCGAACAAAACGCACGACGCATGGCTGTCCGCCATGAAGGATCAGGGCTACAACTTCTCTGCGTATCCGTGCGACGTGTCGGACTACGAGTCGGCACAGGAATGCGTGAAAAYGATCGAGCGCGATATCGGCCCGGTCGATGTGCTGGTGAATAACGCCGGCATTACCCGCGACATGACCTTCAAGAAGATGGACAAGGTCAATTGGGACGCTGTGATGAAAACGAATCTGGACTCCGTGTTCAACATGACCAAGCCGGTAGCGGATGGCATGGTGGACCGCAGCTGGGGCCGCATCATCAACATCTCTTCGGTGAACGGCCAGAAGGGCGCTTTCGGTCAGACCAACTACTCGGCTGCCAAGGCCGGCGTGCACGGTTTCACCAAGGCGCTGGCGCTGGAAGTGGCGCGCAAGGGCGTGACTGTCAACACCATCTCGCCGGGCTATATCGGCACCAAGATGGTGATGGAGATCCCGTCCGAAGTGCTGGAATCGAAGATCATCCCGCAAATTCCGATGGCTCGCCTCGGCAAACCGGAAGAAGTGGCAGGCCTGGTGGCCTACCTGGCCTCGGAAGAAGCCGCCTTCGTCACCGGCGCCAACATCGCCATCAACGGCGGCCAGCACATGTCCTGACCTCCCGGCCTTTCCGCTGACAAAGCCGCCCGGCCCAGGCCGTGCGGCTTTTTTATTTGTTGACTGCAATGGGGTGAAATGTCTAATATGCAATTATATTTTCGATTAGACAATCGTGCATCTCGTCAAACACCTTCCCATTGCCCTTGCCGCTGCTGCGGTATTTGGTGTTTCGCCTGCGATGGCAGGGGTGGTGTCGCCTGAATATCAGGATGCGCCGACGCAACCGAGGCTTGAGTTGGATGAGGCGCAGGTTGTGGACAAGTTCCCCGCTTATCCACGTGCCTCTCAGCTTGTTCCCTTGCAATCACGGCACGCGCTGACGTCGCTGATGTCCGACCCGCAAATTTTGCCTGGCCCGGCTGGTTCAAGCGTGTCGATGGCAAGTGTGGTGGCGCAGTCGAGCGAGACGGATGAAGTTCCCGAGCCGGTTGGCCCAGCCGTGGTGCTGACGGGGTTCATGCTCATCGTTTTGCGCCGCTCCGGCTTTCTCGTCAAAAAGAGGAAAAAACAGGCAGCTTGACCTTCGCGCGCCTCAGCCATTACC
>NZ_JBFRDW010001028.1:0-1269 GCF_052113985.1 Pseudoduganella sp. RAF53_2
GTTACGGGGTAATGACAAAACCAGCGACAGAAAGGCTGGTGCCTGCCACGGCGTGGCAGGCACCGGGTTCACGCCTCGGGTTCCTTATGCCTCAGCCGGCTGGCTAGCTTCGGCGATCTGGTTGTCGCCGCGCAGCTTGGCGGATTGCAGGGCTTCGTCGGCGCGCTTGAACAGGCTGACGGTGCTGTCCTCGGCGCGGATGGTGGTCACGCCCATGCTGGCCGTGAGATTGATCAAGGCGCGCTCGGTCTTCACCGGCGTCGAGGAAATGGCAGTGCGAATGCGCCCCGCCACCATTTTGGCGTCTTCCAGCGAGGTACGCGGCAGCTGGATGGCAAATTCGGCGCCGCCCAGACGTCCGATCTGATCGCTATCGCGCAGCTGGCGTTTGCAGGTATCGACCATGGCTTTCAGCGCCGCATCGCCCGCATGATGGCCATAGCTGTCGTTGACGCGCTTGAACTGGTCAAGGCTGAGCAAAATCAGGGCAGTTGGCTGGCCCGGACGGCGCGCCAGCGCCATCCACGGCGCCAGCGCCTGATAAAAACCGCGGCGGTTCGGCACATCGGTCAAAGGATCGACAATTTCCAGCCGCGCCAGCTCGCCCTGCAGCTTCTCACGCGACAGCAGGAGGTAGCCGAAGGCATTGGTCAGCATCATCAGATAGAAGGCGCCGAAGCCGAACATCTGCATGGCCGGAGGGCTGAGCCAGGACAAGCCGAGCGGGAACAGCGCCGTCAGCGCGCCGCGCACGGCCACCACCACGGTCAGCACGAACATGGCGACAATCAGGAAACGGCGCAGCATGCTGCCGCCACGCCAGGCGACCGCCAGTGCCGCCACGCCGGACAGGAAGAACGCCGCCACCAGCAGCGAGCCGGCCGCAATCCGCAGGCCCGGATCGGCATCCAGAACGTGCAGCGCCAGCAGCACCGCCACCGCGGCGCCCAGCCCCGGCAGCAGCACGCGCCGCCATCCCGGCTTGCTGGCCGCTTCCCACAGGGCGCCGGCATCGAGTGCGAAGCCCGCCAGCAGGATGGCCATGGCCGCCGGTCCGGACAGCCATTCCGGCACCACGCCGCGGAAGTACAGCAGGAACCAGGCCACGGCCTGGCACTGCTTGGCCACCGCCCAGGTGGACAGCGTCAGCGACTTCTTGCTTTCGTACTCAAAGAAAAACAGGGCGGCGCACAGGCTCAGATTGCCCAGCGCCAGTGCCAGAACCAGGGTTTTGATATCCATTGCTTGGCGGCGGAGCCGCGGTCAGAT
>NZ_JBFRDW010001029.1:0-1262 GCF_052113985.1 Pseudoduganella sp. RAF53_2
TCGCCAAGCTGCAAGCGCACGCTCAGGAAAGGATAGCGCTTGAGCGCGGCAAGTGTCGCCCAACAGAACGCCAGCCACTTGCCGCGGCCAAGGCGGCGCTGCTGCTTTTCGCGGTCGCGCACAATATCCGGGTACAGGCCGAGGCTGGAATTGTTGAGGAAGATGTGTCCATTCACCTCGCCCACGTCGACCCGCCGGACGGCACCGCGCGCGATCACGTCAATTGCGCTGTCGAGCAGCAGCGGAATCCCCAGATCTCTGGCAAAGTGATTCAGCGTACCCATCGGCAGCACGCCAAACAGTGCCGGGCTATCCAGCACCACGGACGCCACCGCATTGATGGTGCCGTCGCCACCGCCTGCGACCACGGCTTTGACGCCGCGCGCCAGCGCCGAATGCGCGGCGGRCTTCATTTCGTCGCCGCTGTGGGCCAGCACCACGTCAGGCTGCAGGCCATGGACGGCAAACTTGTCATGCAGGGTGCGCACCAGCGCCTCGTCATGCCCCAGGCCGGCGCCCGCGTTGACGATGACGGTGATGCCGCTCACAGCTGTTTTCCGTTTTCGCGGCGGCGGCGCCAGGTGGACACGCCGGTCAGACAGATGGCGAGCCAGGCAACGCCTTCCATCATCGCCGCCAACACATCGCTCAGATAATGCACGCCTAAATACATACGGCTGCATGCGACCAGCAGGACCATCGCCACGGCGCCCGGCACGGCCCACCAGCGCCTGCCTTTCATGACCAGATAGCTGGCCAGTACCCCATAAAACAACGTCGCCGCGGCGGTGTGCCCGCTGGGGAAGCTGTAGGTTGCCAGGGTCAGCAACGGCTCGTCGAAATAGGGACGCGCGCGCTGATAGCTGTACTTCAGTGCGACATTGAGCAACATCCCCGGCGGCACGACGATAAGCAAAGTCAGCAGCCAATAGCGCTCGCCGCGCCGCCATAAATACAGCGCCAGCAGCGATGTCAGCACCAGTATGCCTGCGACGCTATGCATTTGCGTCACCACGAGCATGAAACTCGTCAGTGGTTCGAAGGCATGCAGATGCAGCCACTGCGCCAGGCGCAAGTCCCAGGCGGCGATACCGGCATCGCGCCGCATATCCTCCGCCAGCTCATGAAAGGCGTAGACCGCCACAAACAACAGTACCAGGCCAACGGTCAGGTGCAGGCCCAGCTCCTCGCCGGGGGCCAGCCGGGCAGCCACGAAGCGCTTCAGCTTCTTATAGGCGACCTGGCTCATCGATGTACACAAA
>NZ_JBFRDW010001030.1:0-1250 GCF_052113985.1 Pseudoduganella sp. RAF53_2
CGCTCAACTGATTGCGGAAGGCGGTGACTGTCAGCCGCGCATTGCCTGCCAGCTCGCGCACCAGCACGACTTCGGTAGTGCGGATGCGTTCCCGGTTCAGTCCCGGATTGCCCAACTGGCCGCCGTCGCCGCCCACCGTGTAATACAGCTCGTAGCTATTGGGCGAGCGGAAGGCGGTGCCATACATGGCTTTCAGTGTGGTGGCGCGTGCGATATCGGCAATCAGCGCCAGGCGCGGACTGAAGGCGCCGCCGCTGCGGCTGTCGCGGTCAAAACGCGCGCCGGCATTGAGCAGCAGGCCAGGCGCCAGTGTGATTTCGTCTTGCGCGTACAGCCCGTAGCGCCGGTAACGGTGCTGATCGTCCAGCAGCAGCGCGTAAGGATCGGTGTCGTAGTTGAGCTGGACCAGCTGATAGTTGTACTGGTATTCGGCGCCCGTCACCAGTTTGTGCGATGCCGACAAAGGCAGATAGATGCTGGTGTCCGCGCCCCACCAGCGGCTGCGCGTTTCATCGCGATTGAGACTGTAGATCGCATCATCGTTGACGTAGTTGCCGAGATAATCATAGTCGCCGCGATACACGCGCACGGTTAGTTCGCCTTGCTCCGCGACGTTGCTGCGATAGGCCAGTTCGGCCAGATTGAAACGGTCGGTCAGGCTGCCGCCCGGCACGTCGAAGGGCTGGCCGTAGGTCGCGGTGGGCGTGCCTTTGCGCCGCTCGCCGCCCAGCAGGGTCAGGGTGAATGGGCCATGCTGGCCGCGCGCGTAAAAGCGCTCACCGCTTTCCCAATCGAGTCCGTGCGCCGTGGCCTTGTATTCCGGGACGTAGAGATCCCGCCCATCGCTGGCATAGCGGCTGGCGGAGAACAGCATTTCGCTTGCGCCATCGCGCCAGGCGTAGCTGGCAGCGCCACGCCGCGCACCGGATTGGCCGCCTTCGATTGTGGCGCGTACGCCCTCCAGATCGCGGGCGCGCTTGGTGATGACGTTGATGACGCCGAAGAAGGCATTCGCGCCATAAATCGAGGAACCCGGACCGGGCACAAACTCGATGCGGTCCACCAGTTCCAGGTCCAGCGGGAATTCCTGTCCCAGCAAGGCCTGATCGAACACCGCGTCGTTAATGCGTGTACCGTCGATCTGCAGCAGAAAGCGCGAGTTGTAGTCGCCGGCCCTTAGAAAGCCCCGTGCGCCCACATAGCTGTAGCTGCGATCGTTGCTGGAGTAAAGCCCGCGAATGCTGCGCAGC
>NZ_JBFRDW010001031.1:0-1233 GCF_052113985.1 Pseudoduganella sp. RAF53_2
GGTGTATAGCAACGCGGCCGTTAACCTAACGGGCAACGGCGCGGATAACAGCCTGGTTGGCAATGCTGCCAACAATAGCTTGCTAGGCGGTGCTGGAAACGACTACCTGGACGGCCGTACAGGCAATGACACAATGGACGGCGGCTCGGGAAACGATACGCTAAACGGCGGTAGTGGCCTAGACAAGATGTCTGGAGGGGCCGGGGATGATACGTACTACGTGGATAGCACGGGCGACGTCGTAATGGAGGTTGCCGAGGAGGGAATTGATTCCGTGATTTCGAGCGCAACCTCTTTCGCTCTGCCTAACGGCATTGAAAACCTAACAAGCATTGGGGCGGCTCCATTTAAAGGAATAGGGAATTTACTGGACAATCATCTGACCGGAGGCACAGCGGATGATACTTTATTTGGTGGCGGCGGTAACGACGTATTAGACGGACGCGGTGGTAAGGACACAATGGATGGCGGTGATGGCGACGATGTTTATTACGTCGATTCACTTGCAGATGTAGTTCTGGAACAGTCGTCCGCAGGTACAGATAAAGTCTTAACCTCACTCGAGGCATACACCTTAGGCGCAAACATAGAGCGCTTGCAGTATGGCGGAGTTAATTCTTTTGTCGGAGCTGGAAATGCGCTGGACAACACATTGGTGGGGGGCGTTGGAAATGATACGTTGGCTGGTGGTGACGGCAGCGATTTGCTATGTGGCGGAGGCGGTAAAGATGTAATTGATGGCGGGGCCGGAAACGACATTCTAGAAGTATCAGGGCGATTCAAGGATTACACGTACTCACTTTCCACGAATTCGAATCTGCATCTGATGAGTTCCATCACAGGTGAAAGTTTGACTGTGCAGAATATCGAGTCAGTCAGGTTCCAAGATGGGTTATGGTCAACGGCAGACATTGCTAAAACCATTAGTAGTGGTGTCCACCTTATCGGGACTGCGGCACACGACCTTCTGGATGGAGGCAGCGGCGCCGATATGATGGAAGGGCTAGCCGGTGATGACACTTACGTAGTCAATAACCTGGGTGACACGGTGGTTGAGCAAGCCGAATCGGGGCACGATATAGTTTCACTCCAGATTGTCGGCGATGACATCACTTATGCATTGCCAAGTCAGGTCGAAGACGCAGAGATTTTTGGCGCATCACGTATCAACTTAGTGGGTAATGCGCTCGACAACCGTTTGTTTGGTAATGACGCCAACAACCAGATGAGTGG
>NZ_JBFRDW010001032.1:0-1230 GCF_052113985.1 Pseudoduganella sp. RAF53_2
GCGATACAGATACAGGCGGCCGTTGGCAGCCAGCGAAAACACCAGCGGCAGGCCGGCAGCATCGCGCACGGCGAACAGGGGCCGGCGCGCGGCGGCAGGCGCGGCGCAGGCGGCAGCCCGATAGCCGGATTCGCATAGCGGCACCAACTGGCGGCGCACCAGCTTTTCGATCGATTCGCCAGCGGCCAGCTGACTGACCCAATAGRCCAGATCCGGCGGACGTGAAGCGTCGTAGCGGTCAAACACGGCGTTGTAGATGCGCGCCATACGTCCCGTGTTATCCAGTTCTTCAAGTTCAGTACGCGCCAGCAGGCACAGGGCCAGTTCGGCGCGGCCGCGCACCGGGTCCGGCTGGCAGCTATACAAAGTAGTCCACGACAGCGCCTCAGACGCCAGCGGTTCGCGCTGCAGCACGATGCGCGCGACACGCGCGGCTGCAAAACTGTGCGCCCCTGCGGCGCAGGCCATGCCCCACTGGCGCGGCTGCGCTTCGGGCACGGTAGTGATCAGGCCAGACATTGCTTACTCCCCCAACTCGATTTCGAAGTCGCCACGTTCGTTGATACGCAGGCCCCGGCAGTGACGATTGCCTTCGGGCGCCAGCGTGAGCGCAATCCGCTCAAAAACTTTGGTGGTGGCTACCGCTAGCGGCGCGGCCACGTCGTTGCGCACCACGCCCAGATTGGCGGGATGGTTGTCCCACCACTGGCAGATGCGATGCACATTCAAAAGGTGCGGCAAAGGATCGGACACCACATAAATGCCGGTGGTGCCCGCATCCGTGCGCGGCATGCCCTTGCGCGTCTGCCCCGACAGCACGACACTGCCGTCCGGCTTCACATGCCATTGCAGGCGAAGCGACCATTGCAGGCTGACGCGCGCCCAGGCCTTGCCCATATAAGTACGCTGCTTCGATCCCGGCAGCTCCTGCTTTACACTGTCCCATTCATAGCGCGTGAGCGTCGCAATTACATCCATCGTGGGATGGGGATTGCCGTCTTCACCTGGCTGAGTGGACAGGGCCAGCGTGCATTGCAGGTCCTGCTCGGATTCGCGGTCGTGCAGCGTGTGTCCGGCCTCCTGCCAGTGCAGCAGCACATGATCGCGGAAGTTCCAGCCGGCTTGCGTCGGCACGAATTCCGCACGGGCGCCGTTGTACAGGGTCGCCTCAGCGCCGGATTTTTCATTCAGGCTTTCGGCCGCATTCAGCTTGCCTGGCATACCATCGCG
>NZ_JBFRDW010001033.1:0-1227 GCF_052113985.1 Pseudoduganella sp. RAF53_2
CCCTTCAGCCGAACCGGGCGCACCGGGCGCACAAGGCGCTGCCGGTGGCCCGCCCGGCGCCCCTGGCGGGGCCGGACGAGGCGGTGCCGGCGGCGGCCGTGGCGGACGCGGTGGTCCTCCCAGCACGGTAGGGGTGGCTGCGGCCGAGAAGGCCGATTTGCCGGTAACCCTCGATGCGCTCGGCACGGTGACGGCGGCGGCGACGACTACGGTCCGTCCGCAGGTTTCCGGCATTCTGCAAAAGGTGCTGTTCAAGGAAGGCCAGATGGTCAAGCAGGGCCAGGTGCTGGCCCAGATCGATCCGCGTCCGTTTGAACTGGCCCTGATGCAGGCCACCGGTAACCGCCAGCGCGATGAGGCGCAGCTGGAAAACGCGCGTCTGACCTTGGAGCGCTACCAGACCCTGTTGTCGCAGGACTCGATCGCCCGCCAGGACGTCGATACCCAGGCCGCGCTGGTCAAGCAGCTGCAAGGCGCTGTCATGACCGACCGCGCCAACGAAGGCACAGCCAAACTGAATCTCGGCTACACTAGGGTGGTGGCGCCGATCAGCGGGCGTGTCGGCCTGCGCGTGGTCGACATCGGCAATCTGGTCAGCTCCGGCGATGCCGGCGGCCTGGCTGTGATCACCCAGCTGTCGCCAATCGACGTGGAATTCTCGGTGCCGCAAGACCGCGTGCCCGAGTTGCTGGGCCGTGTGAATGAAGGCGCCAATCTGTCGGCGCTGGCCTTTGACCGCACCCGTACCAATTTGCTGGAGAAGGGCCGCTTTGCGGCGCTGGATAACCAGGTCGATACGCAAACCGGCACCGTGATGGCCAAGGCGCGCTTCGACAACGCCAAGTTTGCCCTGTTCCCGAGCCAGTTCGTCAACGTGCGCCTGGAGCTGCGCAATATCAAGGACGCCATCATGGTGCCGGTGACCGCGCTGCGTCATGGCGGTACCGGCGATTATGTGTATGTGCTGAACCAGGACCACACGGTGTCCCTGCGCATGGTCACGCGCGGCCAGGCGACGGTGGAGAAGGTGCAGATCGTCAGCGGCCTGCAAGTAGGCGAGCAAGTGATCACCGAAGGCGCTGACCGCCTGAAGGACGGCGCCAAAGTCGTGCTGCCGACCGATCGCGGCGGGCAGGGCGGCGCCGGCGGTGGACGCCGCAACCGTGGCGCTGCAGGCGGTGCTGGGGCCGCGGCGGGCGCTGGCGGCGACGCAGCGGCTGGCCAGAC
>NZ_JBFRDW010001034.1:0-1226 GCF_052113985.1 Pseudoduganella sp. RAF53_2
TGCGGATTCAACCGGTCGACGCAACACTATAAACTGCTTAGGCAGGAGGAGTGTTGCCATGAAACGCAAGCCACGAATCTATTACACTGACGAGCAGAAGGCATTGATGTGGGAACGCTGGCGTCAAGGTGAATCTCTGCAGCATATTGCCCAACTTTTCGGCCGAAGTCACGGCGCAATTCAGGGAATTCTTATTCGGAACGGTGGGATTAGTCCTGCTCAGCGCTCTCGCTCCAGGTTGGCTTTAACCATTGCCGAGCGCGAAGACATCTCACGATCCCTGGTAGCGGGTACGTCGATTCGGAAGATTGCTGCTTCGCTGGGGCGGGCCCCGTCCACCATCAGCCGGGAAGTGAAGCGTAATGGCGGGCAGGCGCTATACCGGGCAAACCAGGCCGACAAGCGCGCCTGGGATCGAGCACGGCGCCCTAAGCGCTGTAGACTGGCAGAGAACCCTGCGCTGGCTGAAACGGTGGCTGCGAAGCTTCAACTGCAATGGTCACCTGAGCAAATTGCTGGATGGCTCAAGCGCGCTTACCTTGGCGATAAGGCTCATCAAGTGTCTCACGAAACGATTTATCGCAGCCTATACATTCAGGCTCGTGGCGCTCTGAAAAAGGAGCTTACCGAGCACTTGCGCCGTACTCGAGTAATGCGTCGCTCGCGCCATCACACGCAGAAGACTGAAGATCACGGCCGAATCGTCGATGCGATTTCGATTAGCGAACGTCCCGCCACGGCTGAAGATCGGGCAGTTCCTGGGCATTGGGAAGGTGATCTCTTATGTGGCAGTCACAACAGCCAGATCATCACGCTAGTTGAGCGGCAGACGCGCTATGTGATGCTAGTAAAGGTCGCACACAAGGATAGCGAAACAGTCGTGAATGCGTTGCTCCAGCATGCGATGAAGCTGCCCCAAGAACTCTACAAGTCGCTCACTTGGGATAGAGGTTCAGAGCTGGCAGAGCACAAGCGTTTCAAGCTGGCGACCGATATCCAGGTCTTCTTTTGCGATCCAAGAAAACCTTGGCAACGCGGGTCGAATGAGAACACCAATGGCTTGCTGAGACAGTATTTGCCAAAGGGACTGGATTTATCAAGTTATTCGCAAGGTCAGCTCGACGCCATCGCAAATCGGCTGAATGAACGACCTAGAAAAACGTTAGACTATGAAACGCCGGCTCAACGGTTTTATCAATGTGTTGCGTCGACCGGCTGAATCCGCA
>NZ_JBFRDW010001035.1:0-1221 GCF_052113985.1 Pseudoduganella sp. RAF53_2
AAACAATGCCCCGCGAGTCGGGGCATTGTTTTTTCTGCCCTTAATTTGTGCATTTTTCACGATGCAAAATGCTGATCTCACGCTTTGAAAAGCGCACAAAATTAAGCAGCGATTTTGCTTTCATGCCTAGAAATGGCGTTCCGTATCATGGAAATTAAAACGTAAGTTATTGATTATTTGTTGAAAATATTTGCTCATATGTCTTATATAAGACTATTGTTGCGCTGAACAACAAAGCATATGATGTCTCTAACGGATTTCGTTTTTCATCTAGCTACCAAGGAGAAGATCATGACAACTCGCGCAGAACAAATCGCAGCATTGCAAAAAGACTGGGACACCAACCCACGCTGGAAAGGCGTCACCCGTCCGTACACCGCGGAAGACGTGGTGCGCTTGCGCGGCTCCCTGCAGATCGAACACACCATCGCCAAGCGCGGCGCTGAGAAGCTGTGGGATCTGGTCAATAACGAACCGTTCGTCAACGCCCTGGGCGCGCTGACCGGCAACCAGGCAATGCAGCAGGTGAAGGCCGGCCTGAAAGCGATCTACCTGTCCGGCTGGCAGGTGGCGGGCGACGCCAACCTGGCTGGCGAAATGTATCCGGACCAGTCGCTGTACCCGGCGAACTCGGTGCCAATGGTGGTTCGCCGCATCAACAACACCTTCCAGCGCGCTGATCAGATCCAGTGGTCCGAAGGCAAAGACGATATCGACTTCTTCGCGCCAATCGTGGCCGACGCGGAAGCCGGTTTCGGCGGCGTGCTGAACGCATTCGAACTGATGAAGTCCATGATCGAAGCGGGCGCATCCGGTGTGCACTTTGAAGACCAGCTGGCTTCCGTGAAGAAGTGCGGCCACATGGGCGGCAAAGTGCTGGTGCCATCGCGTGAAGCGGTTGAGAAGCTGGTCGCAGCCCGCCTGGCTGCCGACGTGATGGGCACTTCGACCCTGGTGATCGCCCGTACCGATGCGGAAGCAGCCGACCTGCTGACTTCCGATGTGGACGAGAACGACCAGCCATTCTGCACCGGCGAGCGCACCGTGGAAGGCTTCTACAAGGTCCGCAACGGCCTGGAGCAATCCATCTCGCGCGCCCTGGCTTACGCGCCTTACGCCGACCTGGTGTGGTGCGAAACCGGCAAGCCGGACCTGGTCTTCGCCAAGAAATTCGCCGACGCCGTGCACGCCAAGTTCCCTGGCAAGATGCTGGCCTATAAC
>NZ_JBFRDW010001036.1:0-1221 GCF_052113985.1 Pseudoduganella sp. RAF53_2
TACTCAATCAGCATGGCGAAGTCGGCAACCTCACCGTCTTCGGTGGCGCCGCGGAAGGCGTTCACGTTCTGCCCAAGCAGCATGATTTCCTTCACGCCTTGCGCGGCCAGGCCTGCGACTTCGGTCAGCACGTCTTCAAAGCGGCGCGATACTTCCTCGCCGCGGGTGTAGGGCACCACGCAATAGGAGCAGTATTTGCTGCAGCCTTCCATGATGGAGACGTAAGCGAACGCCCCTTCCACGTGGGCCGGCGGCAGGTGGTCGAACTTTTCGATTTCCGGGAAGCTGATGTCGACTTGCGGCTTGCCACTGTGGCGGCGCAGTTCGATCATCTTCGGCAAGCGGTGCAAGGTCTGCGGGCCGAATACCAGATCGACCGTCGGCGCGCGCTTGACGATGGCATCGCCTTCCTGCGACGCAACGCAGCCGCCGACGCCGATCAGCAATTCAGGCTTGGCTTCTTTCAGCTTGCGGAAGATACCCAGGTCGGAAAACACCTTCTCCTGCGCTTTTTCGCGCACGGAACAGGTGTTCAGGAGGATAACGTCGGCTTCTTCCGGGGAGTCGGTGCGTACCAGTCCGTCGGACGCGCCGAGTACGTCTGCCATCTTGTCCGAGTCGTACTCGTTCATCTGGCAGCCGAAGGTCTTGATAAATACTTTTTTCTGCATAGTGGAAGTTTACCGTAAATCGGGAACGCCCTTGAAATTGGGGGAAGTGCGCCCTAGAGTAAAAAGAGCAACTTCTCTCTGGAGCCTGCCATGCCTGTGAATTCCGTCAACAGCAGCACCAACGCCGCCAATCTGCTGCAGCAAACCAATGATGCGGCGGCACAGCGCCGTCTGGAAGAACAGCGTCAGCAACGGATCGAGGAACAGCAGCAGCGCGACCAGCAGCTGCAGCGCGCAGAGCGGGAGCGGACTCAGTTGCAGGAAACCCGCCGCAGCGAGCAGGCACAGCAGACGGAACAGCAGGACTTTCTGACCCTTCAGCAATTGCGTTCGCAGAGCGCTAACGAGAACCGCAGCGGTCCCGGAACCCCGGCGCCCGGCAGCAATGTCAATGTCACGGCATAAGCCGCTGTATTTGTAACAATTTCCCCACAGTTCTTTCGTGCGCCACAGGATGTTTCCCTGTGTTGAAATGGCTTTGTTGTCAAGATTTTAGGCGAAACATTGCATATCGTTGAGATTGATTAATGTTCGCTTGAGACAGCTTGGC
>NZ_JBFRDW010001037.1:0-1205 GCF_052113985.1 Pseudoduganella sp. RAF53_2
CGCTGGTGCTGGCGAACCTGGTGCACCCGGTGCCGGGCTTCACCGCGCCGCAAGTGCTGGACGATGTGATTTACGAGGTCACCCCTTCCGGCAGCATCGCCTGGCAATGGGTCGCTTCGGAGCACTTGAACGAGCTCGGGTTCTCGCCGGAGTCGCTGAAGCTGGTGCTTGCCGCGAAACCGCGCAACGGTGCGCAGGCTGTGGACTACCTGCATATCAATAATATGGCAGTGCTGGGGGCGAACAAATGGCATGCGCAAGGCGATGCGCGCTTCCACCCGAATAACATCATCATTTCTTCGCGCGAATCCAACATCATCGCCATCATCGATCGCAAGACGGGCAAAGTGGCATGGACGCTGGGTCCGGATTTCCCTGCCATCGCGGGCGCCCACGTGCCGCGGGCCGTGGACCAGATCATCGGCCCGCATGACGCCCACCTGATTGCCGAAGGCTTGCCCGGCGCAGGCAACCTGCTGGTGTTCGATAACCAGGGCGAAGCGGGTTATCCGCGCGTCTCGCCCGGCATTTTTCCCCATTCGCGGGTGTTGGAGATCGATCCTGTTCGCAAGCAGATTGTGTGGCAATACACGGCCGCCAACTCGGCACAGACGCTGTGGAGTTTTTATAGTGCCTTCATCAGCAGCGCGCGCCGCCTGCCGAACGGGAATACGCTGATCGATGAAGGCATGAACGGACGCTTCTTCCAGGTGACGCAGCAAGGCGACATCGTGTGGGAATACGTCAGTCCTTATTTCGGTTCCTCGCCCGTTGGCGGGGAAGGCGGCCCGGTGCTGACCAACTGGGTCTATCGTGCGCTGCCGGTACCTTACAACTGGGTGCCACCTGAAACACCTCGCTCGGAAAAACCCGTGGCTGCCCACAACGCGGCCACGGAGCACCTCGTCGCCAGACCCTGAGACGACCCACATCCATGCATATCTCGCAGCGCCCGGCCACAGGGCAGGCGCTGCTTCGCCAAAAAAACAGTAGGGGAAAACTTTGTTCAAGCAAACCGCCATTGCCCTGGCAGTGCTGGTGCTGGCCGCTGACGCGCGTGCCGCAGGCGCTGCCAACGACACATCAGCAGCCAGCGCCGATGCACCTGCCGCCACTGCCGGCGCCACCGATGCCGTCGACCCGGGCGCAGCGCCCGATGCCGGCGATCCCGCTTTCGCGGGCGCAGTACAGACCGTCCTTGTGAC
>NZ_JBFRDW010001038.1:0-1204 GCF_052113985.1 Pseudoduganella sp. RAF53_2
GGCCGCGTCGGTCGGCGCGGAGCCCTCGGCGCTTGGTGCGGCCGCGGCGGGCCGCGTCGGTCGGCGCGGAGCCCTCGGCGCTTGGTGCGGCCGCGGCGGGCGGAGCTGCGGGCGGGCAGCGCGCGGCAGTATTGTCGCTGGGGGGGCCGGCGACGAGTGACGAATTCTCCGCGCGGGAGCTCGGCCTGCAGTGGCAGTGGAACGCCAACCCGGCCGACGCCCAGGCGTCGCTGACTGCGCGTCCTGGCTGGCTGCGAATGCCGGTCCTGGCTGCGCCGGCAGCGCATGATTTCGTCCGCGTCGCGTCCAATATCCTCACGCAAAAGCTGCCGGCTGAAGCATTCACAGTCGACACGCACGTCGAACTGGCGAACGCAAAGGATGGCGACCGTGCCGGCTTGATCCTGAACGCCATGAGCTACGCCTGGCTCGGCCTGCGCCAGCAAGACGGCCACCGTCAGCTGGTCTACACCACCTGCAAGCCCGCCACACTGCGCTGCACCGAACAAGCCAGCGTGGTACTGCAGGACGCCCCCGCAGCGCTCAATCTGCGCATRCAAATCAGGCCCGGCGCGCAGGTCCAGTTTTCCTACAGCCTTGACGGACAAAGCTTCACGCCCGCTAGCCAACCGTTCGCCGCCAGCAAAGGACGCTGGGTTGGCGCGCAAATGGGCCTGTTCAGCGTCGGCGACCGCACCAGCACCGGCCACCTCGACATCGACTACTTCCGCGTAACGCCATGACCACATCCATCCAACGCCGCACACTGCTGAAAGGCGCCGCAACTGCCGGCGCGCTGGCTGCAACTGGCCTGCCATTGCTGGCCAAAGCACAAAACGACCCTTGGGCTCGCGCGCAGCAGATCATCGATCGCTTCGCCAAACCACTGGCCTTCCCGAAGAAGGATTTCCTCATCACCGACTTCGGCGCCAAATCATGCTCGCTGGTGAAGTCTGCTGGCCTGGTCGAGATCCGCCACAAAGGCGAGCTGGATACGCCGGCGCCGCAATCGCCCGACAGTCATCCCGCCATCCGTGCCGCCATCGCCGCAGCGAGCAAGGCCGGCGGCGGCCGCGTGCTGATCCCTGCCGGGAACTGGTATGTCAAAGGCCCCATTGTTCTGCTGTCGAACGTGAAAGTGCATCTGGCCGCCGGCGCGCACGTCTACTTCAGCGCCAATCCGAAAGACTTCGCGCGTGACGGC
>NZ_JBFRDW010001039.1:0-1203 GCF_052113985.1 Pseudoduganella sp. RAF53_2
GGTGTTGCCAGCGGTGTCCGTATCCGTCACGGTGACGGTGTGGGCGCCATCGGCCAGCGAAGCCGGGTTGTAGCTGCCGACGGTAGTGCCGTCTACTTTGATGACACGGGTGGCGTCCGCGTCCTTCGCGCCAAAGACCAGTGCTGCATTGCTGGTAACACGGTCCGTTGCGTGGCCCGCCACGCCGTCAGTGGTATCGCTCGCCAGCGCCAGGGTTGGTGCGGTCAGTGCGGTGTCCAGGGTCAGCGTGGCACCTGCGCCGCCGGCGGTATTGCCTGCCGCATCTTGCGCGGAAATGCTGACGGTGATTGGACCGTCGTTCAGGGTGCTGAGATTGGCCACGCCGCCCGCTCCGGTAACGGTATGCGTGCCGTCACTGAAGGTCACGGTCGCGGAGGCATCGCTGTTCAGGCCAGCGACGGTGTAGGCAACTGCGCCGCGCTCGGAGAGGTTGATCAGGTTGTCCGGCAGCGTGACTTTCAGGTCGCCTTCGGGATCTGCCCTGGTGTCCAGATTGAAGGTAATTGAGCGGATAGTCGCATTGCCCGCCACGTCGGTATCGGTGACGGTGACGATGTGCGAGCCTTGTGCCGCGGGCGCCGTGTAGGTTCCGGCAGGCGCACCGACATCGACGACGAAGCTGCGCGCAGCACCCGATTCGAGCGCGCTAATCGTCAGGGCGGCGTTGTTGGTCACAAGGTCAGTGGCATGGCCGGCGCCGCCATCGGTCGAATCGGTAGTCAGTGACACGCTCAAGGCAGGCGCGGTCGTGTCGAGCGTGAAGCTGAAGGATGTGCTGGCGGTGTTGCCGGCGGCGTCGGTCGATCGCACAACCACGTTGTTCAAGCCTTCTACGGCGCTAAAGCTGCTGTTGAAGCCTCCGCCGTTGTTGCTGTAAGTGAGCGAGGCACCGGACTCGGTACCTGTGACCGTGAGGCCGCCAGCCTTGGTGATCTTGTCCGTCGCGCTGCTGCCGGTGTCGCTGGTGAGCGCGACCACTGGCGCTGCAGTGGCATTGTCAATCGTGATGGTATGGCTGCCGAGCGAATTGGCGAGGTACTGGTTGGGATTATTGCTGGTGCTGGCGACCAGCGTGTAGGTGCCAGGCGACAGCGACAGCCCCACCGACCAGGCGACGTTGCTCTGGTTGGCCGACGCGCTGGTCACTTCGACGAAGTGGGTGCTATCGGTCCAGATATACAG
>NZ_JBFRDW010001040.1:0-1201 GCF_052113985.1 Pseudoduganella sp. RAF53_2
GACTTTCCTGGATCGCTTGCGCCATTCGATTAAACGCTGCTGCGACCTGCCCCATTTCATCGCTGGAGATCACTTCAGCCCGTGCCGACTGGTCGCCCTGGCCGATCCGAGTGACGGCATTCGTAAGCATATTTAGCGGTGCCAACAAAGACCGTGCCAGCCAAACCGAAACCGCTAGCGCCAGCCCGATGCACAAGGCCCCGCCGACCGTCAGGACCAGCAGCATCGCCTTTTGCAACGCTGAAGAAGTCTGAGAACGCGCAACGAGCAGGCGCTCCTCTTCGTCACTTGCGGCCTCATTCAGTTGTGCGATCTGAACGGAAGTCTGCATCGCCCTTTTCAACGCTAGGGAAGCACCAGCTTGCTCAGCTCCCCCTGGTTTTTGCCCCCACATTTCACGCCGCTCGACTAATCCGTGAATTTGGTTTTGTGTCCAGTCGTCAGCCAGTACAGCTATGCGTTTAAAGCGGCTCTGTCGTTCCGGGCTATCTGCAGTCAATTCAGTCGCTTTGACTATTTGCCTGTGCATCGCCGACTCGAGTTCGGGCAACGACGCCAGATCGCCCGGCGCTCCGGTAAGTAGATAGCCGCGCGCGACGGCTTGAATGGCGAAAACACTGTTGGAAATGCGCTGTGCTTCAAGCATCACTTCCATGGTGTGTTTGTCCCATTCGTTGGCCTCGGACATTCGGACGAAATTGCTGTACGCGAGGGCAAGCAGGCACAGGATGATGGTGATGATGGCACCAAAACCCACACCCAATTTTGCCCTGATAGAGAGGTTCTTGAGCATGCGGTCTCCTGAAATGCTTAAGGGATGTGCCAATGTAACATTCAATCAGCAGACATTGTTTCGTAGCATCTTAGCAGGAACACTCATAGATCGGACTTACGATGCAGGAATTGCGGATCAGGTTGTCAAACGACACATGGTAAAGCGGCCGCTTGTTCAGAAACGCATGTCGACAACAACACCGCGTTTCGCATAGCACCTACACCCACTATCTCGCCGAGCTTTTTCCGGTACACCCTCGCCTGCTTGACATACAAATCGGGCGCGATTGCCGCTTCGACACGATCGGCCATTCCCGGAATCAGCCAGGTACCACATCTGGCGTGAAACGGCCCCTAGCATCCGCCAATACCCGTGCCATACTAAAATGATGCAAACTATGAATAGTTGACCCATAACTCAATGCGC
>NZ_JBFRDW010001041.1:0-1193 GCF_052113985.1 Pseudoduganella sp. RAF53_2
ACCCTGTCCGGCGGCGAGGCGCAGCGTATTCGTCTCGCTTCGCAGATCGGTTCCGGCCTGACCGGCGTGATGTACGTGCTGGACGAACCATCCATCGGCCTGCACCAGCGCGACAACGATCGCCTGATCGACAC
This sequence comes from Pseudoduganella sp. RAF53_2, assembly GCF_052113985.1. Taxonomy (NCBI): domain Bacteria; kingdom Pseudomonadati; phylum Pseudomonadota; class Betaproteobacteria; order Burkholderiales; family Oxalobacteraceae; genus Pseudoduganella; species Pseudoduganella sp. RAF53_2. The sequence goes on from NZ_JBFRDW010001041.1 coordinate 135, forward strand.
GCTGAAGCACCTGCGCGACATCGGCAATTCCGTACTGGTGGTGGAGCATGATGAAGATGCCATCCGCACCGCCGACTACATCGTGGACATGGGCCAAGGCGCCGGCGTGCATGGCGGCGACGTAATCGCCTCCGGCTCGCTGAAAGACATCCTGAAGAACAAGCAGTCGCTGACTGCGCAATACCTGAACGGCACGCTGAAAATTGAAGTGCCGAAGAAGCGCCACCAGGCAGACCCGCAGCGCCAGCTGACCATCAAGGGCGCGACCGGCAATAACCTGAAGAAGGTGAACCTGTCGCTGCCGGTTGGCTTGCTGACCTGCGTGACCGGCGTTTCCGGTTCCGGCAAATCGACGCTGGTGAACGACACGCTGTACCCGGCCCTGTCGCGCCACCTGTATGGTTCGCAGACCGAACCGGCGCCGCATGAGTCCATCAGCGGCCTGGAACACTTCGACAAGGTGATCTCGGTCGACCAGGCGCCGATCGGCCGCACGCCGCGTTCGAACCCGGCGACTTACACCGGCGTGTTCACGCCGATCCGCGATCTGTTCGCGACGGTGCCAACCTCGAAAGAGCGTGGCTACTCAGCCGGCCGCTTCTCCTTCAACGTGAAGGGCGGCCGTTGCGAAGCGTGCCAGGGCGATGGCGTGATCAAGGTCGAGATGCACTTCCTGCCGGACGTGTACGTGCCTTGCGATGTCTGCCACGGTAAGCGCTACAACCGCGAAACGCTGGAAGTGCACTACAAAGGCAAGAGCATCACCGAAGTGCTGGAGATGACGGTCGAAGATGCGCACGAGTTCTTCAAGGCCGTACCGGTCATCGCGCGCAAGCTGCAAACCCTGCTGGATGTGGGCCTCGGCTACATCAAGCTGGGACAGTCGGCCACCACGCTGTCCGGTGGCGAAGCGCAGCGCGTGAAGCTGTCGCTGGAATTGTCCAAGCGCGATACGGGCCGCACGCTGTACATCCTGGACGAGCCGACCACCGGTCTGCACTTCCACGATATCGACCTGCTGCTGAAAGTGATCCACCGTCTGCGCGACCAGGGCAATAC
>NZ_JBFRDW010001042.1:0-1190 GCF_052113985.1 Pseudoduganella sp. RAF53_2
TACCCAAGGAGCGCCGCCTGCGCCCCGGATCGTGGACATCGCCTTGCGGTCCAGCGCCTTGTTGGCGGGCAGATCGTTGATGGTAATGGTAGCCATGATGAGTCTCCGTGAGGAAAAGGGAGGCCGGACCCCGGCCTCCTCAGTTTAGGCGAACTTCGGGAAGATCGCCTTGTTCTCGGCATTGAGATGGGCGTCAAGATTGATCTTGGGGCCCACGAAGCCTGCACCGATGGCGCCGTTGTTATTCAGGGTGTTGACGTCGATATCCTGCACCTGGAAGATGGTCTGGGTCACGTTCATGTTGACGTTGACGTCCGGCTTGAAGGCGAAGCCGCCGCGTACTGCATGCATGTCCTGCTGGCTCAGTTCGGCGCTGCGGGACAGATCGTTCACTTTGATGGTAGTCATGTTAGTTCTCCTGATGAATGGAAGGTTGTTGGGCGTCCTGGCCGGCTTCGGTAGGCGCTTCGTAGCGCACGAAAAAGGTGAGGCCGCCGATCTCAAGCACCTGGGTGCTCTGCGCAAGTTCTGCTTTGGTTGCAGCGCGATCGATTTCTGCGGCGCCGCACATCTCTGCAATGGTCTTGGTTTTCATCGAAGTCTCCCGAATGAAGCCGGCCAGGTATCGCGTTCTTAGCCGATGATGGTGTTGGCGCCGTTTTGCGACACGTTGTTGTGTACGCTGACGCCATCCAGGAAGGCGGAACCGTTGGCGGTGACCACCTCATTGCTCTGGCCTTGCACCAGGGTTTGCACCCCTTTGATCGAGGAGTCGTAGTGCGGTGCGTAGGTCACATCGCCAAAGGAGTAGTAAGGCGAGTTCATTTTCCAGCCGCCGCGCACGGTGCTCATTGCAGCGCGATCCAGTTGTTCGGTACGGGCCAGGTCTTTGATGGTCAGGGTTTTCATGGTCATGCTCCTTGGTGGGTTTAGGTTGGTGAGGCATTTCGTTTGCGCTCGCTATACATTGAGCAGAAAGCGTGCCAGCGGTTTTCCCTAGGGAGACGCCTGAATCTGGTGGGTGTTCAGCGACAAATACGGAAAATCTGTTCGGTGGCACGCAACAGGGGGCATTTGCGTACTCGTAGGACGAAAAAAAACCGTCCAGCTTGTGGCTGAACGGTTTCGAGGGGACAGATTTTTTCAGAAGCCGGCGTGGCTGGCATTCCAGAAAGCGGCCGCTTCATTGA
>NZ_JBFRDW010001043.1:0-1172 GCF_052113985.1 Pseudoduganella sp. RAF53_2
TGATCTATAGTACACATAGATGTACATAACCATTTGATTTCTTTGGCTTTTGTGTCTCAGAAGAGTACCGGTTCATAGCCTATCGGGGGTTCGAATCCCCCTCTCTCCGCCAAGATACGCGTAAGTGATTGATTCGCTTACAGAAAAAGCCAGCTTAGATAGCTGGCTTTTTTACTTTTTCGCCCCACCTTTTCTCGCGCAGGGATACTTTGGGGATAAATCACGTTTTCCCCTCGCTTCCCCTTCGTTCCCTCCTTGCTTCTCAGGCAATAAAAAAGCCGACTTTCGCCGGCTTTTTTGAGGATGTCGCTGCTCAGCGTCGATGGAGCTTATATTCAGGAATGCGGATGCGCGATTGGCCGAAGACTTTGCTTACGCCTCCCAGTTCGGAAACGGGCTTGGCATCCTTTTCAAAGCGCACGACGACCGTGCGGCCGGTGGTTTTGACTGGCGCAGCAGACGAGTCCGCAGTTTTCAGCTCATCGCTGCTCTTGGCGCGGCGCGACGCAGCATCGCTCTTGTACCTTAGTACCCAGCGTGCATCTTTTGCGTTTTTGTCATTCATTGCCACTCCTCGCCAAACGTGTTGTCCAAATAGTCTACCAGAACCTGCCAGCTGCGGCTGTTTGCCGTCAAGTCAAAGCGCATTTCGGTTGGGCGCCCATGAGCTTCCCACCACGCCGGATCGAGAGCGACGACGTCCAAGACCGAGCGGCAATAGCGGAAGCGAGCATCGCGGTTCAGGTCCCCCTCGGCCAGCTGAGCGTCAAAGCCAAACTTCGGCCACACCTGGTAGCCGACTAAGTCATCCTCATCCAGTTCAGCTGGGCCATAGCCCCGGCCGGCGGCGAAGAGCGTGACCTCTGCGAAGCCCAAGCGGTAGGCTGTACAGGCCAGCAGCGCAAACCCAACCGTACACAAGCGCTCCGGCGCATCGTGCGCCAGCATAATTCTGCTGAAATACAGGGCGTCGATGCGGACGCCGTCGCCCATCACGTCTCGATAGGCAACTACATCAACTTGCTCGTCCTGCTGGACGAAGTCATTGGTCGATCGAACGTGCATGCCCGCCGGCGTGCCATCTTGGCGCGCGGCGAGTCTGTCAAACGAAACGGTTGAGTAGTCCGGCGCCATGAACAGGCGTCCCACTTCGGCAGCGGACAACCGCAGAC
>NZ_JBFRDW010001044.1:0-1171 GCF_052113985.1 Pseudoduganella sp. RAF53_2
GGGTGATTGTGCCGCCTGAAGATGTGACCAAGGGCGGTGTGTCCGATGTGAAGAGCGGAGCCCCCGGCAATGACCGCAGCGGCAAGCCTTATTCGGAGTGGTAGGCAAGGCGGGTTCACCTACCTGAGTGTGGTGATCCTGGTTGCCATCATCGGCCTGGTGTCGGCGGCCACGCTGCGCCTTGGCGTGGCGATCCAGCGCGTGCAGGCGGAGGAGGAGTTGCTGCGCATCGGCGCCGAGTATAGCGATGCACTGGCCAGTTACGCCGCGGCGACGCCGCCGGGCCAGCCGACCTATCCGCCATCGCTCAAGGAGCTGCTGAAGGACCCGCGTTTCCCGCAAGTGCGCCGCCATCTGCGCCGCATCTATATCGATCCCATGACGGGCAAAGCGGAGTGGGGACTGATTCGCGCCGGGATCAACAAGCCGGGTACGCCGGGCGCCCCCGGTACGCCAGGAGCGCCGGGCGCAGCGCCGGGTATGCAAGCAGGCGCTTTTGGCACGCAGAACGGCACGCCTGGCGCGGGGGCGTCGCCACTTGGTGCTCCGCCGGCCAGCAGCGCGCTGAATGCGTCGGAGGGCGGCATCATCGGCATCTACAGCCTCTCCACCGCGCAGCCGATCAAGATCGGCAATTTCCCGCAGCGCTTCGTGTCCTTCGAGGGCAAGGCCAGCGTGTCGGACTGGAAGTTCACGGTCGAAACGGCGCAACTGCCGGCAACGGCTGCCGGCAAACCGGGGCCTGTCGTGCCGCCGCCTCCGCAGCAGCCTGGCACGCCACCGCTGGTGCCGGCCTCGCCGATGACCTCGCAGCCGCCCAAGCCTGAGCAGCAGGAGCCTGCCGCGCAGCCGGAAACGCCGCCGCAAGAGCCGCAGCAGCAGGAACCGCCGCCCGAAAAGGCCGAGCCAACCCCGCCACCGTCGGAGCCCGAAGAGGGCAAATCCGAGTCCGGACGCTAAAGTGTCTGAAATTGTTAACTCGGCAATCGTGCGCGAGTTTAAAAAAATAAAAAAATGATATTGTTAACTCATCCTTAAAAGAAGAGTACCGACCAGCGACGACAACTCTCTCATAAAGGAATGGCATCATGAAACTGAAACTCGCAATCGCGGGCATGCTGGCCGCTGCTTCGTTTGGTGCATTTGCTGCTGACCAGAGTGTGGCAATCAC
>NZ_JBFRDW010001045.1:0-1168 GCF_052113985.1 Pseudoduganella sp. RAF53_2
CGTTGTAGCCGTTGTCCCAGTACATCGGCACCAGACCGTGTTCGAGCGCAGAACGTGTCACATACTGATCCCAGTGCGTTCGATTGCTGCCCGCCGGATCATGTTCGGTGCGCAGCATGGCGCCATACTCGCCCAGGATAACCGGGATACCTTTGTCGATGAAGGCCGTCTTCATTTTCTGCATCTGCGCGTCCACGTGAGATTCATTGGCCCAGCCGGAAGGGTTGACGGCCTGACCCCACTGCCAGGAATTGCTGTTGGCATCGATGGTGAAGTCCCATGGGTCGTAGAAGTGCACTTCCATCATCAAGCGGTTGCTTACGCGGTCATCCGGCATGGAAGCGTTGCAGCTCAAGGCATTGTCGATATTGGTGTTATACGCTTGCACGACCAGATGACGGTGCAGGTTATTACCGCCGGTACTGCGCACTGCCGTGACGAAGGTCTGGTTGAAGCCTTTCTGCACCTCGCAGTTCTCGGCAGTCGGCGGGCTATAGTGGCCGGGGACCAGGACTTCATTGGTACCTGCGAACAGCAGCGTATCGCCGTGATTCCTGAAGTTGCCGGCGATCTGCGTCCAATACTTGCTCAGGCGCGCGTTGGCTGCTGCCTGGTGCGCGTAATCGGGCTGCAGCCAGCCGCCATCCCAGTGAATATTGAGAATGGCGTACAGGCCCGCCCTGTGCGCATAGTTCACAACCTGCGTCACGCGCTCCATCCAGCGTGGACTGATCTTGTCGTCGGCGTCCGCATATTGGCTCCACGCCGCCGGAATGCGCACGCTTTTGAAGCCGGCGGCCTTGATGGCATTGAACAAGGCCTGATTGGCGGGTGGATTACCCCAGGCCGTCTCACTTCCGGTGGCTTCCAGCGCATTGCCGAGGTTCCAGCCGGGCGCCATTTGCTGGGCAAATTGCAGGCTGCCGATATCGCGCATGGCATCCTCAGCATGCGCGGCAGACGCCGCGCAGATTGCAAGGACCAACAGAGTCTTCGATCTCACCGTTTCACCGTCAGTGCTTTGCCTTCGTACGTGACTTGCTTGTCTGCCTTATCGAAGGACTGCGCGGCCGCAGTGCCAGCACCGATAAACTGGATCTTGAACACGCGCTTTGCCACCATTCCCGGATACTGGCCGCTGCGCGCGCCTATGGTCACGGTGCCGGTC
>NZ_JBFRDW010001046.1:0-1164 GCF_052113985.1 Pseudoduganella sp. RAF53_2
CCCCCACCCTGGCCTAGGATTAGCTACTACAAGCGAGAATGGGGTGATCAGTTCACCCTAACCGTGACAATTAACGCGGAAGGAAGGGCCGCTGGTATAGCGCAGCACGGCGGCTATTGTCGGTCGCATGACCCCGTCCGCGAGTGCCGGTCAACTCGCCCCACATGGTGCTAGTGCGAATGCGCTTTGGGGCAACTTACGCCCGGTCGTGACAAATCGTGAACTTTGCAAGTGGGCAAGATGCTATTCTGGTTTGCAGGCCGAATCCGGCCAGAAGCAGCCGTCGAAAATTTATGAAGAGATTTGTATGAATGAACGCCCAATCCCGCCCGCAGCACAAAGAGACATTGAATCTGTCGAAATGCTGCGTGTTTGGTTGGCAGAGAGGCAGTTGCACTGCTCGCTAAAGATTGGCATGTACAGGGACAGCATGGGCATTGATGAGGAATTGGCCTGGGGAACAATACTGGCAGATGCAGCTAGGCATATATCGAGAGCTCTGTACCCTGAAGATGCAAGAGCGGAGGCAGCGGCGCTGCAAAAAATTCTCCATAGCTTTAATGACGAGGTTGCTGCGCCAACATCAGATGCCAAAGGCGGATTTGTATAATCGGCGGAATGCGGCCAGGAGCGGCCGCTCAAGCTAAGGTCAACCGATAAACTAAGCCAATGAAATTAATTTTGCATCTATTCATTTTAGTTTTAGTCACGTTAATGTACACAGACGCAGCCCATGCGCTTTGCCTCGACCCGAAGAGCGGAATCTCAGGATACAACGTTCCGCTTCGATCTGAGATACAGGCAGCTGATGCAATAGTCGTAGGCCGGGTATTAGTGGAAAATGAACTGAAAGAGGACAGAAGTGATCCTGAGGGAGTGACAGCATACAACGTCACGATCAAGGTTCTGGCAACCCTAAAAGGGCGATTGCCAAACGTCTTTTCGGTGCGCAACGAGAACACGTCGGCTCGTTATGCAATGGCCGTCGGAGAAGAGCATGTACTCTTTATTTCACAAGGGCGCAATGGCCAGTTGTGGATAGATAGCTGCGGAAGCTCAGCTATAACCTCGAAAGGTAACAGCCTCGTCAAACAGATCGAAGCAGAGCTTCAAAAGTAAGAACGGTCTCTGGACGGCCAATAGCGGACCCGGTCGGCAGAACAC
>NZ_JBFRDW010001047.1:0-1160 GCF_052113985.1 Pseudoduganella sp. RAF53_2
CTACCAAGCCTGGCCACACGCTGGCGCCTGAGCACATTGCCGCCATCGTCAACATGGTGGCAGGCAGCGTCGCCTCGCTAAGCCCGGCGCGCGTGAGCCTGGTCGACCAGGCCGGCAATCTGCTGTCCTCGCACGTGGACCTGGCCGATGGCTTTGATGCCAACGCCACCACCAACGAGAACGCCAAGCGCTACCAGGACGAGATCCGCACCAACATCAAGGGCCTGCTGGGTCCGATCGTTGGCGAAGACAATTTCAAGATCAGCGTGACCGCTGCTGTCGACAACGACAAGGTCGAAGAAACCGTTGAGAAATATGGCGCCGATCCGAAAGTGACCAGCGAAGCGATGCRCGAAGAACAGGACCGTAACCGCATCGCCATGGGCGTGCCGGGCACGCTGTCCAACCGCCCTCCTCCAGCCAACGCCAACACCAATGCCGGCGCAACCGGCGCCGATGCTAACGCCAATGCCCCGGAAGGCACCGCGCGCAAGAACGCCACCACCCGCCAGTACGCGTATGACCGCAGCATCACCCAGACCAAGCGCGCCCGCGGCCGCCTGGAGCGCCAGAGCGTGGCCGTGGTGCTGGCGCAGGCCGCCGCCTTCAATCCGAAGCTCGGCTGGCAAGCTGCCGAACTGGCCAATGTCGACAAGGTACTGCGCAATGGCCTGGGCATCAATGCCGAGCGCGGCGACACCCTGGTCGTGAGCGCCATGAATTTCCCGGCCAAACAGGCTGAACTGCCATGGTGGCAGGAACGCGACAACGTCGTCGATTTTTCGAGCTGGCTTAGCTACGCTGTAGCGGCGATCCTCGGCTATCTGCTGCTTCTGCGTCCGCTGATGCGTCTGCTGACTGCCCGCTTCGCGCCGCCGGCGCCACGCAACACAGCCCGTATCGAATCGGCCCTGACGCCGGCAGGCGCCGCAGCCGGCCAGCCAGCGCTGCCAGGCGCCGCGGCTCTGCAGGGCACGCCAGGCGCGGCCGCGGCATTGGCAGCACCGGAAGGCACGGAAGAAGCTGCGCCAGGCGAAACCATGCATGCCGGCGCCAGCCCGGTGGTGCCGCTGCTGGAAAACTACGACCTGCCACCGGCAGGCTCGGCAGTCGATGTGATGGTCGACCACCTGAAGGTACTGGCCGAGAAAGAACCGGAA
>NZ_JBFRDW010001048.1:0-1157 GCF_052113985.1 Pseudoduganella sp. RAF53_2
GCCAAGATCCTGCCCGGGGAGTATTACTACACCAACAAGGACATGCTGATCGTGACGGTGCTGGGCTCCTGCGTGTCGGCCTGCATCCGCGACCGCGTATCGGGCCTGGGCGGCATGAACCATTTCATGCTGCCGGATGGCGGCTCGGACGGGAACAGCCCGATTTCCGCCTCCGCGCGCTACGGCACCTACGCGATGGAAGTGCTGATCAACGACCTGATGAAGGCCGGTGCGCGGCGCGAGAACCTGGAAGCGAAAGTCTTTGGCGGCGGTGCGGTGCTGAAAGGCTTCACCGCGATTAACGTCGGCGAACGTAATGCGGCGTTCGTGCAGACCTTCCTGCGCAATGAGAAGATCCGCATCATGGCCGAAGACCTGAACGATATTTATCCACGCAAGGTGTACTTCTTCCCGCGCACCGGCAAGGTGCTGGTGAAGAAGCTGATGCAAACCCATAACGATACCCTGGCCAAACGGGAAATCGAATACGCCAGCCGGCTCAAGGTGCAACCGGTCGGTGGCGAAGTCGAGCTGTTCTGAAACGAAGGTAACAAGCTATGAACAAGATCAAAGTCCTGATTGTGGACGACTCTGCGCTCATCCGCAGCGTCATGACCGAAATCATCAAGTCGCAGCCCGATATGGAAGTAGTGGGCGTGGCCCCCGATCCCCTGGTGGCGCGCGAACTGATCAAGCAGACCAACCCGGACGTGCTGACGCTGGACGTCGAAATGCCGAAGATGGATGGGCTGGATTTCCTGGAACGCCTGATGCGCCTACGGCCAATGCCGGTGGTGATGGTGTCCTCGCTGACCGAGCGCGGTTCGGAAATCACGCTGCGCGCGCTGGAACTGGGCGCGGTCGATTTCGTCACCAAGCCCAAGATCTCCATCCAGAGCGGCATGCGCGAGTACGCCGAGCTGATTTCCGACAAAATCCGCGCCGCGTCCAAGGCCCGCATCCGGGCGCGCACCCTGCCGCAAGCGGGCGCCGAGGGTGGCGCACAACTGCCACAATTGCGCAATCCGCTGATGTCTTCCGAAAAACTGATTATCGTGGGCGCGTCCACGGGCGGCACGGAGGCGATCCGTGAATTCCTGATGCAGATGCCGTCCGACTGCCCGGGCATCCTGATCACCCAGCACATGCCGGAGGGC
>NZ_JBFRDW010001049.1:0-1150 GCF_052113985.1 Pseudoduganella sp. RAF53_2
CCGTCCAATCGCGCGGCCCCGTGACCTGGGTGCCGGTGGCAGTCAGCAGTGGCTTGTCGGCAGCGAGCTTGCCGGCGAAAGCGCCATCAGGCGTTTCAGCGGCATGTGCAAAAGCGAGGGAAAGGGCAAGCACAAGCGGGGACAACAGACGGACAGGTTTCATCGTAGCTCCCAGGTTGATAGGTGATGCAAACATTGCAACTATTTCATCTTGGCATCCCCTTTCGGCCCTGTCAATGCGGGAAACGCGGACGACCGGACGGCCGCGGACAGGGTAAAGGAAGTGCGGACAGTCTTAAAAATCAATCGCTTACGCGCTGGCACAGTTCGTGCAACGTCAACCTTGACTCTTTCACCAGACACCGAAGAACAAAATGATCCGCGACACCTCACATCAAGATACTGTGATTGCCCCGCCATCAGGACTGAAGACCAAGCGCCGTGCCATGCTGCTGATTGGCGGCGTGGTCGTTGCTGCCGCCGCTTTTGGGCTGGTCAGGACCTGGAGTGGCAGCCAGCATTCCATCAACGCCTCGCGCCTGCGTATCGCCGAAGTCACGCGCGGCACGCTGATCCGCGACGCGGCGGTCAATGGCCGCATCGTGGCAGCCGTCAGCCCGACGCTGTACTCCACCTCGCCGTCCACCGTCACCCTGAAAGTCCATGCGGGCGACACCGTGAAGAAAGGCGATGTCCTGGCCGTCCTCGAATCGCCCGACCTGATGGACGAATTGAAGAAGGAACAGTCCAGCTACAACGAACTGACCGCCGAAGTGGCGCGCCAGCAGATCCTGGCCCGCAAGCAGAAGCTGGCGGCGCAGCGCGAAGCCGATACCGCGGAGATTGACCGCGTGTCCGCCATGCGGACGCTGCAGCGTTACGACAGCGTGTCGAATGAAGGYATTGTGGCCAAGATCGACTACCAGAAAGCCAAGGACGCCGTTGCCGCCGCCGAGATCCGCGCCAAGCACACCAAGATGGCGGCGGAACTGGAACAGGACAATGTGGCGCTCGAACTGAAAACCAAGACCGCTCAGCTGGAACGCCAGAAAGCTTCGCTGTCCAATGCCCAGCGCCGCGTCGAAGAACTGACCGTGCGCGCGCCGGTGGATGGCTTCATCGGCACGCTGTCCGTCGCCAACCGCAGCGT
>NZ_JBFRDW010001050.1:0-1147 GCF_052113985.1 Pseudoduganella sp. RAF53_2
CCCTGCGCCAGCGTGCCGAAAGCTTCGCGCAGATAAGGGCTGACACGGTAGGTACGAATCTCGTTCTGATTGGCGTTCGAATATGTGCTGTTGGAGACCTGAGGGCCGAACGCCGAGGCTGCGCGCTGCGTGATGGCAGCGGTGGCGTCCAGGAACAGCACATCGCTCACCAGGCGCGCCTTCAGATTTGCGTTCAGTTCGCGGTTGGCGCGGTCGTTGCCGTCGCGGCGCTCGCCGCTGTACAGGTAAAGGTGCTGCGCAAAGGTCATGCGAAATTGCACGCGCGGCGTGTCGTCGGTCAGCGTGAAGCCAGGCGTCAGAGTGCTGACGAAGCTGYCGTGCGCCTGTCCGGCCGGCGCCTGATTGACGTTGTCCGTATAGGTTTCACGCAGATCGACACCGGGAACGAAACGCCATTCGGCGCGGGCGGCCGGAGCCGCCAGCAACGCCGCCAGCGCGGAACATCCGAGAATGGGAAGGGCAGTCTTCGCCTTAGCCATAGTGATAGTCGTAAGTCTCCGTGCCTGGGAAGGAACGCGACTTGTTGTAAATCAGATTGACGTTGCTGCAGCCTTCCAGCTGGCGCAGCGACTCCTTGACCGCGTGCTGGGTGGTACGCTCGGCTTCCACCACCATGACGATCTGGCCCATATTGCTGGCCAACACGTGCGACTCGGAAGTCAGCAGCAGCGGTGGCGAATCGAAGATCACGATACGGTCCGGATAGCGGTTGGCGATTTCCATCACCAGCGCCTTCATGGTGTGCGAAGCCAGCAGCTCGGTCGCGCGCGGGTTGGCGGTACCGGCCGGCAGCAGGCTCAGGGTGTTGACGTTAGTGCGCAGCATGACGTCGGCCATGTCCAGCTTGTCGTCCAGCAGGATGTCCATCAGGCCGCGCTGGGCCGGCAGACCGAGGGTGCGCAGCACGGAAGGACGCGCCACGTCGGCATCGACCAGCAGCACCGTGTGGTCCAGTTCCATCGCAATACTCATCGCCAGATTGATGGCGGTGAAGGTCTTGCCTTCGCCCGGCAGCGAGCTGGTGATCATGATCAGGTTGCCCGGATTGTCGGTCGGCTTGCGCGGTGCAAAGGCGCGCTTGATCAGCGGGCGCTTGATGATACGGAAGTCTTCCACGATATTGGTG
>NZ_JBFRDW010001051.1:0-1144 GCF_052113985.1 Pseudoduganella sp. RAF53_2
AGGGATCGCTGCATGAGTTTCAGGCGGCAGCAGTCCAGGTGTTGCATGATTGTCTTGACTTTGACGCGGTGGTGTTAGGCGGCAGCCAGTTTTATTCAAATCCTGATCTCTATATAATGAGCGCGCATATTGATGGGCTGCCGCGCACATTCATGGATGACTATATTCCGCTGTTGTCGCGTGACCCCATCATGAAGTCTTTGCTGACCGGCCTTGGCCGGCCGCTGAAGCTGGACCTTCAATATTTCTACGAAAATTGCGGTCTCTCTGGGCTGGCTGATTTCGCACGCTTATATAAGCTGCGTCAAATGATGATATTTGGTGATATCCCATGTCCGGGTATCCCAACGAGATGGATCATGCTATTCAAGGACGGCGCCGTGGCATTTCCGGAAGCCGGGGAGCGGCGCCTGGTGCATCTGTGGCCTCATCTCTCCCAGGCAACTTCGATGTGCGATGAACGGGGTTGATGCTGCGCAATCTGGTGCCGCCACGCTTTGCTTCAGCGCTGCTCAATGACTGCGGAGAGATACGGTATGCCGACCTGCGCTTTCTGGAGTTGCTGCGGCTGGAATGGCCGGAGTGCGATGTGTCAGGCGTTGCGAAGCTGGTACAGGAACAGCTGCTTCAGGCGCATGCGTTCAGAGGCAAATTCATCGAGATCAGCATGGTGCCGGAGTCGGAATCCGTCTGCCAGGCGCGGCCCACTGCCGCCTTCACAATCATGACGCCGCGCGAAACCCTGGTGGYCAGGCGCTTTGCGGCGGGATTGAGCCACAAGGAAGTGGCGCGTGAACTTGGCATTTCCCCCAATACCGTGCGCACCCAGCTGACAAATGTCTATGCAAAGCTCAAGCTGCATGACAAGGGTGCGCTTGCCAATTACCTGATGTTGCAAAGCGCGGCCGCTTCCTCCTGCCGGCCAAATTAGCGCGAGACTTCGGGCCCCGCAGGCGCCCGCCTGCGGGAATTTTTTTCCGGTTTATGTCGCGCGAGATGGCTTGGCGAATGGTGTGGCTTTGCGCGAAAGGTCAAACAGCTGGATGCGCCGCACTGGCTGGCGGATCGCAGCGCCCGCAGCGCGGAAGCGCGAGCCGCCCGTGATGGCGCGCATGGCTTCCCGGTCCAGTTCCGAGCTTTCCGG
>NZ_JBFRDW010001052.1:0-1137 GCF_052113985.1 Pseudoduganella sp. RAF53_2
CTGGTGCAGAACCTGCTGTACGACGTGTCGCAGATCGCCATTCCGTTCGATAACGTCGATCCGGAACTGCTGCAGTCGCCGCAGAAATGGGACCCGGCGGAGATCGGCCGATTCATGCTGTTCTTCGGCCCGATCAGCTCCCTGTTCGACGTGATCACGTTTGCCGTAATGTGGTTCGTGTTCGGCGCCAAAACGCCGGAGCATCAGACGCTGTTCCAGTCCGGCTGGTTCATCGTCGGCCTGCTGACGCAAACCCTGATCGTGCATGCGATCCGTACGCCGAAGCTGCCGTTCATCCAGAGCCGTGCTGCCACGCCGCTGCTGGTGATGACGGGGGCGATCATGGCGGTAGGCGTGTTCCTGCCGGAAGGCCCGGTGGCGCACTACTTCAAGCTGCAATCGCTGCCGCCGCTGTACTTTGCCATTCTGCCGCTGATCCTGTTCGGCTACCTGGCCACCACGCAGCTGATGAAGCGCGTGTACCGCACGTCAGGGAACACCGGAGTATTTCTTCAGCAGGACAGTAAAGCGCTTGTTACCGGCCGTACCTAACCAGTTCCACATCGCCTCCACCTGGGCGGTGTGGGTGTCGTAATAAGTCTTGCTGGCTGCGATCCAGATATTGGTTCGCACCAGCGGCTTCTCCAGCCGCACGATCTCGCCGCGGTAATGTTCGGCCACGAATTTGTCCATGTCCGAGACGGAGATCAGCGAAACCACGAAGCCATCGATGCGCTTCAGGCGCAGCTTCTCAAAGTTGGCGGTTACGCCGTTGGCGCCGGAATCGATATTGATCCCCATCTGCTGCATGCGTACTGCATAGCTGGCGCCCATGGTGGTGCCGACTGTGTGGCCGCGAAAATAGGCGGCGGGATCGGTGTCCGGCGCGATCTTGTCGCTGGCGCGCACAAAGGCCACCAATACCAGCGGCACCGCGCGTTTCACATCCGGCTGGCCGCTTGCATCGAGCGGCAAGGCGACGCCGGGCATGCCCTGCATCGCTTCATCGGCCGGAACGAAATCGGCCACGCCAGCCTGCAGCGCGGTACGCAGGCGCATCACGGGCAGGCGCAGCAGACTGACAGCGCATCCCACGCTGGCCGTAAATTCCATGACCAATTCCACGCTGGCGCCGGG
>NZ_JBFRDW010001053.1:0-1132 GCF_052113985.1 Pseudoduganella sp. RAF53_2
GTGCAGGACAATTACAAGACTACTTTCGAAACGGAAGGCCTGGTTCTCCACGTTTTCGAAGAGGAGTGGGTCTACCGCGAGCACGTCTACATCGCGTTGTACAAACCGGCCGACTACGAATGCTCGCGCAAGCCGAGCCATCATCCCGGCGTGCTGACCTTGCTGCCGGAGCAGTTCACCTGGCGCGAGGTGCAGCCGGTCGGTCGGCTTGATCATGACACGACAGGCATGCTGCTGATGTCCGACGATGGCCCCTTTATACACGCACAATCGTCGCCGAAGCGCCACGTTCCCAAGGTTTATCAAGCCACCACCGATACCCCCGTGACCGACGAGCTGGTGCAGCAGATGCTGAGCGGCGTCCAGCTGCACGACGAACCGGCCCCGCTGGCGGCACTGATTTGCGAAAAGAAGGGCGAAAATCAGCTGGAGATCGTGCTGGAACAAGGCAAATACCACCAGGTTAAGCGCATGCTCGCTGCCGCCGGCAACCATTGCGCGACGCTGCACCGCTCCGCCATTGGCGGCCTGCAGCTGGATGCGCTCGGCCTGAAAGAAGGCGAGTGGTGCTACCTCTCTCCCGAACAACTTGGCCTGTTAGCCTCTATCTGACACATGAAACTCGCAACCCTCAAAGACGGTACCCGCGACGGTCAATTGATCGTCGTCTCGCGTGATCTGAAAACGGCAGTGGTGGCGGACGGTGTCGCGCGATCGATGCAGCGCGCGCTGGACGACTGGTCCTTCATTGCGCCCCAGCTTGACGAACTCTACCGCGCGCTGAACGAAGGCAAGGCCCGCCGCAGCTTCGACTTCGATCCGAAGAACTGCATGGCGCCACTGCCGCGCGCCTTCCAGTGGGCCGATGGCTCGGCCTACGTCAACCACGTCGAGCTGGTGCGCAAGGCGCGCAATGCGGAAATGCCGGCTTCGTTCTGGGAAGATCCGCTGATGTACCAGGGCGGCAGCGACGATTTCATCGGCCCGGCCGACGACATCGAGCTGAAGCACGAAGAGTGGGGCATCGACTTTGAGGCGGAAGTGGCTGTGATCACGGACGACGTGCCGATGGGCGCCACGCCCGATCAGGCTTTCCAGCAAATCCGCCTGCTGATGCTGGTGAATGATGTCT
>NZ_JBFRDW010001054.1:0-1130 GCF_052113985.1 Pseudoduganella sp. RAF53_2
TGAACGTCCACTGGTTCACCTCCTTGACCGAGGTTCAGGCCATCGTGGAGGCTTGGCGCGTGGACTACAATGAGATCCGGCCTCACATGACTCTCAAAGACCAGACGCCAACGGAATACGCTCGGAGAACGGTTTCTGGAGGGCTCGAAGGCCATTGACCGACCAAATTCTCGGGCCCGAAATGTCCATGTAATCCAAGCGGATCAATTACTGTCGAATTCTTGAGTGACAATGGCGGCGCTTTTCGTGCCATCGAGACGCACACTTTGGCCCATGAACTGGGCATCAAGCCTGTGCATACGCCCGTGAACAGCCCGCAGTCGAATGGCATGGCAGAGAGCTTCGTGAATACGTTTAAACGCGATTACGTCGCCTGCATGGATYGCAGCAGCGGCGCCGCCGTGCTGGCCCAACTGCCCGACGCCTTCAGGCACATCATCGAAGTACATCCACATTCGGCATTGGGCTACAAATCGCCATGCATGTTTAGGAAAGAGCGGCGGCGTCAGGCGCTGGAAACTGACGCTAACTAAGCATCAGGCTGTTTCCGGGAATGGAGGGGCAAGATCACGCACTCCGAAGACGACGAGGATTGATCCCGGCACGCACATACAGTCTTGCGCGCGCCGGCGCGGCCGTTTGGTGAGTGATATGACGAATCCGGTAATCATTGGCGGAGCAACACTCTACTTTGGCGACTGCCGCGAGTTACTGCGTGCCTTGCCTGCAGGCTGTGCCGACCTATGCATTGCTGACCCGCCGTACGGCGACACCAGCCTGGAATGGGATAAGGCGGTTGACGGCTGGCTACGGGAAGTAGCACGCGTGCTGAAGCCGAACGGCTCGATCTGGCTGTTCGGTGGCCGCGCTACGCGAAGGCTGCACTTACATCGGCTTCGAGGATATGGCCGAATACTTCGGGTGTGAGGATCGCATCCATAACTTCCTGAATCCCGTGCATCCAGACGTATTCCAAGCGGCCGCATGAACCTCTCAATCCATAAGCATATGCGTTTGGAAATTGAGGGCCATCGCGTGAATGATGGCAGCAAGAATGATTGGGTTATCCGTCCCAGTATAGGACTTGAGGTAAATCTCCTTGGCCTTTTCCAATTGCCGCTCAGTGATCC
>NZ_JBFRDW010001055.1:0-1129 GCF_052113985.1 Pseudoduganella sp. RAF53_2
GTACAGATCCATGACGCACCAGGTACAGCCGCTATGGCAGCAATCATCCGGCCCCGGCGGCGTCGGCGCCACCGGCCGCGGCCCCAACCCTGGGGTCAGATCCGACATTCGTACACAATTCCAACTGCACGCAGCAGGAGGCGCTGCGTCGGTCAACCTTGGGGTCAGATCCGACATTCGTACACGATCTCGGCCATTGAATGGGATCAGCCCGCGTATGAATGCGGGACCTGACCCGGCAGAAGGCATGGAGTATCCATTCCCCCTGCTACGGTTAAGCTCGTGTACGAATGTCGGATCTGACCCCATGGTGTAAATTTTACTCGGGGACGGCGAGCAGGGCCTGGTTGCGGCCGCGTTGTTTGGCGCGGTAGAGGGCCTGGTCGGCCATTTCGACGAGCTTGTCGGGGCTRCTGTCTTCCAATGGCACAAGCACGGCAACGCCAATGCTGATCGTCACGTGGCCGAACGGGGAGGCGTCATGCGGCATGATCAGCCGTTCCAGTTCCGAGCAGATTGCCTGGGCCACGCCGAACGCGTCCGAGGCATCGGTAGCTGCCGACAGCAAGGCGAATTCTTCGCCCCCGTAACGCGCCACCAGATCCGAGCTGCGCCGGCCGTGCGAAGTGATCAGCTGGGCGACGGCGCGCAAGGTGGCGTCGCCCGCCTGGTGGCCGTAGTGGTCGTTGTATTTCTTGAAGTAGTCCACGTCCAGCATCGACAGCGCAACCGCCTGCCCGGTGCGCGAGGCGCGGCGCCATTCGGTTTCCAATGCCAGGTCGAAACCGCGGCGGTTGGAGACGCCCGTCAGCCCGTCCGTCGTGCTTAGCGCCGCCAGTTTGCGGTTGGACTCCTCCAGTTCCACCGTCCGCGCCGCCACCAGCTTTTCCAGCTCGGCCTGCTGCCGCGTCAAACGGCGAATGCGCCAGTGGTACAGCGCCCACAGCAAGCCCAGCACGGCCGCCGAGGCGGAAATGCGGAACCACCAGGTCTGCCAGAACGGCGGCGTGATCGTGATGCGCAGCGTGGCCGCATCCTGATTCCAGGTGCCGCGGTGGTTCGACGCCTTCACCCGGAACACATAATGTCCCGGATTCAGATTGGTGTAGGTCGCCACGCGGTGCTCGGC
>NZ_JBFRDW010001056.1:0-1129 GCF_052113985.1 Pseudoduganella sp. RAF53_2
TTCCATGGCTACATCAAGTTATGACAGCGTCACAGTGGGGCGCAATTCACAAACCAATCCTTCGCTGGAGGGTGCACAGTCTTGATGGAAAATTATGGACGCTGCCATGTCCAGACGAGACGCACGTGGAGCCACCGCCACTTCACTTTACGGCGAAGCAGTTAAGTGCGTTAGATGCCTGTCACGAACCGAATCAGCTGATGCATAACTTACGAGCGATGCGCTTTGGCCATCAGTGGGCAGAGACTCCGCAACTGGAGATTCRGCTGGCTGAAAAAATTCTGAGCCTATGGAAAGGCTCAGGGCAAACCGATAGGACGAACCTCCTTCTTTTCGCAAGAGGAGTCTTTGATTCTAAGGGAAGACTTCTAGACTCCTCATCGCTTCGTCAAGTGCTGGCGCATCAAGATGCCGCGCGTTTTCGGCGGGACTTGAACGATGCTGTAGCGAGATGCGAGGTAGCGTGATGTTCGCACTACAGAGGCACAAATGGGTAGCCACTTTGTTCATGTTTTTTATTCCTCTCGCTGGCTGTCTCCTGATGCGGGAGCCCGATCCGGTTTTGGTCAGTGTAGATGCCGTTCACTATTTTCCGTCCGAATACAGAGTGGACGAGTTCTATATAGATCATCACTACTTTGGATCAAGCAGCTTTGATGGCATTGCTGGAAGTGGCCTATGCTGTATCGCAATCCCTGAACGGTGGAGGCCCGGACTTACTGTCGACGTTAGCTGGTCAGTCACTGACTGGACGCTTACGCCCATTGACGACAAGGCTCATTTTGACGCGAAAAAAATTCGCGTTGTTGGCCTATACCGGGCTGACGTACCGGTTGAGAAATACGAGGAAGCAGACGATTTATTTGTACATTTCTTTGAAGGAGGGTTAATCCGGGTGAGCCCAGGCATCCAAAGATTCGATGGGCCGTACGCCTCAACGTCAGATATAGCTGCTGCTGCAAAATTTGCCACGAAGGGAAGGCATGTAACCGAACTTATTACGAAAGAAGATCGCGCTGCAATCGATAAGGAAGTTGAGGAGCATCGTAAAAAATATGGAGATTGGCGATGACGTTACTGAGCTACATTGAGCCCGCCTCGGCAGAACCTTTTCTTGATCGTATTACGC
>NZ_JBFRDW010001057.1:0-1114 GCF_052113985.1 Pseudoduganella sp. RAF53_2
GGCTATGCCTTCATGGGCACGCTTGAAATGGTGCGAAGCTTCGTCTTGGTTCGCGTGGGGGCTATGCCTTCATGGGCACGCTTGAAATGGTGCGAAGCTTCGTCTTGGTTCGCGTGGGCGCCAAATTCGACATGGAGTTGAATAAGCGTGTGTATACGGCGGCGTTCGAGCAAAACCTGAAAACTGCCGGATTCAATGCAGGTCAGGCGCTGACGGACTTGACCAACATTCGTCAATTCCTGACGGGTAACGCGCTATTCGCTTTCTTCGATGCTCCTTGGTTTCCGATTTACCTAGGGGTCATCTTTATTTTTGAGCCGAGCCTTGGTGTGTTCTCGGTATGCGGCACGCTTGTTCTGATCGCACTGGCTTACATTAACGAGCGATCGACAAAAGAACCATTGTCCGAGGCGAACACGATGGCCATTACGGCCAACACGTTGGCGACGAACAATCTGCGAAATGCGGAAGTCATCGAATCGATGGGCATGCTGCCGAATCTGATGAACCGCTGGTTCAAACTGCACTCGCGTTTCCTGCACCTGCAGGCGAAGGCTAGCGAGAAGGCTGGCGTTATCAATGCCATAACCAAGTTTGTGCAGGCATCGCAACAATCGCTGGTGCTGGGCTTTGGTGCTTTACTGGTACTTGAAGGTAAATTGAGCCCGGGCATGATGATTGCCGCGTCCATCTTGGTGGGTAAAGCCTTAGCGCCGGTGCAGCAAGTGATCGCCACTTGGAAGAGCTGGGCTACGACGCGCAGCGCCTATGAGCGTCTGACTGCGGTCCTCGAACGCAACCCAGCCCGCAGCGCTGGCATGGAGTTGCCTAAACCGGAGGGTCATCTGTCGGTAGAGGGGGTAAGCGCCTCTCCGCCTGGTATCACTGTACCGATTTTACGCGGCGTCACCTTTGCCATTCAGGCCGGCGATGTGCTGGGCGTGATTGGCCCGAGTGGCTCCGGTAAGTCGACGCTGGCACGACTAATGGTCGGGGTATGGCCGGCACTGATGGGCAAGGTGCGTCTGGACGGCGCTGATATGTATCAGTGGAATAAGGCTGAACTTGGTCCGTACATTGGCTATCTGCCGCAGGATATTGAGCTCTTCAGCGG
>NZ_JBFRDW010001058.1:0-1114 GCF_052113985.1 Pseudoduganella sp. RAF53_2
TCCTCAAACAATGTTTCTTGGAATGGACCCAGGTACTCAGATGGAATATTGGCGTCCATACATCCTCCTTTAGAAGGGCATCGTAGCATGAACCGCTCCAATAGCGAATTGAGCCGCTGTAGGTCGGTTTTCACGTCGCTCCCTTTGAACCAGCACCGTATTATTTTGCCTCGCTTCTGTCCTTTGTACTGTACGTCTACGAACATACGCACTAGGCCAGACGGACTGGAGATTCTGCAAGTATCATGGCCGGGTTCGCCCTATACTGATGGAGTAGAGAAAAATATTCGACGGCCCTGCAAGAAACCGATCGGCCGGATTGAGTGCGGGGGGAGGAGGACTGCGATGCTGCACGAGTTCCTGGCTAATAATCGACGCGAACTCATCGCTCGCTGTCGGGCAAAAGTGGCTGCACGTGAACACATCGCGACCGCCGAACAATTGCAGAACGGCGTGCCGATGTTTCTTGAACAGTTGATTCGTACTCTACGTTCCGAACAGTCGAATTACGCCTTCGAAGGCCAAGTTATGCTCCCCATCTCTGATCGCGGAATAGCACACGGAGAGGTCGGTGCGTCTGCGACACTGCACGGCCAAGACATGCTGGCACTGGGGTTTACCGTCAATGACGTGGTCCACAACTATGGCGATTTGTGCCAGGCCATCACAGACCTTGCTGTGGAGCGTGACGCGCCTTTTTCCGTCGACGAATTTCGGACGTTGAATCGTTGTCTCGACGTTGCGATTGCATATGTGCGCATGCGTACCGACGGCATCCCGAATATAGCCAATAGTGAATTTAATGCATCTGACTGAGACATTCGCGCGGTCGATGAACTAATGGCCAGATTGCGAATGACTGTCGTTGTTTTGTGCGAGTTTCATATGGACAGATATTTATCAGTGTCCCCGTCTGGGGACAGCGCCCTGCCGGGGGGCGATACCGAGACCTTCGATCAGTCGCATTGTGATGCGGCATTGGACGAAGCCTTATGCTGTACTTTTCCAGCGAGTGATCCCATTGCTATTAACTTCGCTTTTACGCCGCTTGTTTTGATGAGAGCCGAACTCATCAGGAGGGCATTCCCACGGACGTTATCATGAACCCCGTAAC
>NZ_JBFRDW010001059.1:0-1114 GCF_052113985.1 Pseudoduganella sp. RAF53_2
GTGCTACACCAAGTTCATCAACACGATGAAGCAAGAGCCTGTCGTCGAACAGCTGCTGCCGCTGGCCGCAGACAAGATGAAGGCCGATGCGAACAGCCACAACTGGGACTACATCTACGAACCAGACGCGGCGACCGTGATTGACGAACTGCTGGAGCGCTACATTGAAGCGCTGGTGTACCAGTCGGTAGCGGAAAACCTGGCATCCGAACAGTCGGCGCGCATGGTGGCCATGAAGGCCGCCAGCGACAACGCCGGTAACGTGATCGGTGAACTGAAGCTGGTCTACAACAAGACCCGCCAGGCGGCAATTACCAAAGAACTGTCCGAAATCGTGGCCGGTGCGGCAGCGGTTTAAACGAATTTAACTATATTTGAAGGAACGAACATGGCTGATGGCAAAATCGTTCAGTGTATCGGCGCTGTGGTGGACGTTGAGTTCCCACGCAACGCGATGCCTAAGGTTTTTGACGCGCTGAAAATGGAAGGCTCCGAGCTGACCCTGGAAGTGCAACAGCAGTTGGGTGACGGCGTGGTCCGTACCATTGCTCTGGGCTCCTCCGACGGTCTGCGTCGCGGCATGACCATCCAGAACACCGGCAAACCAATCATGGTTCCAGTGGGTAAAGCTACCCTGGGCCGTATTATGGACGTGCTGGGCAACCCGATCGACGAATGCGGCCCTGTGGCGCATGACCAGATCGCTTCCATCCACCGCGTAGCTCCGGCTTACGACGAACTGTCCCCTTCCCAGGATCTGCTGGAAACCGGCATCAAGGTTATTGACCTGGTGTGCCCGTTCGCAAAAGGCGGTAAGGTTGGTCTGTTCGGCGGTGCAGGTGTGGGCAAGACCGTGAACATGATGGAACTGATCAACAACATCGCTAAAGCGCACTCGGGTCTGTCCGTGTTCGCCGGTGTTGGTGAGCGTACCCGTGAAGGTAACGACTTCTACCACGAAATGGCTGACGCCAAAGTGGTTGACCTGGAAAACCCGGCCAACTCCAAAGTGGCCATGGTTTACGGTCAGATGAACGARCCRCCKGGCAACCGTCTGCGCGTGGCGCTGACCGGYCTGACSATSGCYGAGYSCTTCCGTGACGAAGGCCGTGAC
>NZ_JBFRDW010001060.1:0-1110 GCF_052113985.1 Pseudoduganella sp. RAF53_2
CTCCTGAATACATCGTTGAACAATAAGGATCTCCTGTATGAAGAGTGAACAGTTCTCGCGCCGGCGATTCCTCGGCGCCCTGCTGTCGGCTGCGGGCACCAGTGCCGCGCCTTTCGCAATGAACCTGGCGGCCATGGCGCCCGCAGCTGCCGCAACGAGTGATTACAAAGCCCTGGTCTGCATCTTCCTGCACGGCGGGAATGACCACTACAACACGGTACTCGCCACCGACCCGTCCTCCTGGAATGCCTACAATTCGCTGCGCAATACCGGCGACGCCAGCTCCATCCATCTCGCCAGCGTTGGCCAGGGCAGCGGCGTGCTGCCGATTACGCCGGCCACGGTGCAATCGGGCCGCAGCTTCGCACTGCACCCGCAGCTTGGCTCCCTGAAGAACCTGTTCGAGAATGGCCGCGCCGCGGTGGTGGCCAATGTCGGCACGCTATTGGCGCCGACCACGCTGGCGCAGTACAAGAGCGATGTGAACCTGCCGCCCAAGCTGTTCTCGCACAACGATCAGCAATCCATGTGGCAGTCCTGCCAGCCGGAAGGCGCCAGCTTCGGCTGGGGTGGACGCATGGGCGACCTGCTCGCCTCCAGCAACAGCAATACGACCTTCACCTGCATTTCCGCGGCAGGCAACGCGGTGTTCGTCTCTGGTCGCCAGATCCGCCAATACCAGATCAGCAATGCTGGCGCGGTGCCCGTCAACCACATCGACGATTACATGTTCGGCACCTGGTCGAATCCGACGCGCGCCATCATCACCGCCGGCAGCGGCAATATGTTCGCGCAGGAGTATGCGAATGTGATGAAGCGCTCGCTGGACAATCAGGCAACGCTCAGCAGCGGTATGGCGAAATCCGGCGCCGGCGGTGTGCCGGTGCCTTCCATGTTCAGCAATCCGAAAACCGGCGCAGCGGACGTGAACCCGCTCGCCATCCAGCTGCAAACCGTAGCGCGTGTGATCGCGGGCCGCGGTACGCTGGGCGCGCGGCGCCAGGTCTTCTTCGTCAGCATCGGCGGCTTCGATACCCACGACGGCCAGCGCGTCAACCACGCTGTGCTGATGGCCAAACTGAATCGCGCACTGGCCTGGTTCGACAGCAC
>NZ_JBFRDW010001061.1:0-1110 GCF_052113985.1 Pseudoduganella sp. RAF53_2
GACCGTGGTTGATCTGTCAGCGCTGGCGCCGAAGCTGAACACCCAGGGCGTACGTGTCTACGTCCAGGGCAACCCGCTGTACCAGTAATGTGAAGCGCGCGGGCCGGTTGCATCCCGGTCCGCTTCCATTATCATGGACACGTTTTGACGTGGAGGATGCATGCGATACCCACCCGGCCATAAGGAAGAGCGCCGCAAGGAATTACTGAAGACCAGCGGTGAGGTCATCAAAAATAAAGGCTTTTCGGCCACTGGCGTGGACGCGCTGATGGCCGCTGCCGGCATGACCAGCGGCGCCTTCTACAGTAACTTCTCATCGAAAAACGACTTGCTCAAGGCGCTGGTGGAAAGTGAGCTGGAACGCACGCGCGGCATCTATGAAGCCAATCCCCATACTTCACCGGAAGCATGGCTGGAATTCGAAATCGACCGCTACCTGAGCCTGAGCCATGCACAGCGTACCGAGTCCGGCTGCGTGATTCCCGCCATCGGCGCCGAGATCGCGCGCGGCGACAAAGAGATCAAGGAAGTATTCGAACGCGAACAGCGCAAACTGGTGGCAATCCTGACCGAAAAGCTGGGCAGCGAAGCGCTGGCCTGGGCTTTCAAGGCTCAATTGATCGGCACCATCATGATGGCGCGCGCCATGCCGACCGAAGCCGCGCAGCAGGAAGTGCTCGACGCGGGAAAAAAATTTTTGAAAGCCGCTGTACAATCCATCCGACGGTAAGCCAATCCCATAGGAGGCAAGTCTGATGGTCGATCACATTCTTCAGGCGGATCACGCCATGCGCAACTGGGCGGACCCTTCGCCCGATCCCGTGCGTCCCGGTTCCGAACGCCACTTGCGCATGTTCTGCGAGCTGCTGCTGCAGACGCATAATCCGTACAAGCCTGCCGTGATCGACTGGCCCAAGCTGGAGCCTGACGCGCTCAATCGAGTGACCTCACTGCCGATCTGGGATATCGCCGTACAGACCGAAGGCCGCGCATCCATCCGCGTGCGCACCTTCGCGCAAACCGTTCAAGACCCGCTGCTGCGCCGCGCCCTCGATATGGATGCGGACGAAGAGGCCCGCCACAAAGTCGTGCTCTCCAAACTGGTTGAGG
>NZ_JBFRDW010001062.1:0-1108 GCF_052113985.1 Pseudoduganella sp. RAF53_2
GACCCTAAAGTTCGCTATGCCGTTGCAGTAAAACGGAAGCTCAGCTCAGAACTATTTGATCGTCTTGCACGTGACCCGGACGAAACTGTTCGCGCCGCAATCGCGCATAACGCAAAGGTTCCAATTGAAGTGCTCAGATTACTCGCAAAAGATGATTCCTCTTTAGTGTCGTCTGTTGCGTTAGCCCGAGTTGCCTCTTAACGGCCAAGGGCAGCCACACGAATTTTCTGGAACGACCATGACTTTTAATGCTCTACCACTCCACAATGCTACGTTATCGGCTATTTACGTCAGTTGGAAGGCGGAACGGTGCGATATTCGATTACTGCCTGTCGGCATGCCGCCTCATCTTTTGGTGTTTGAAGGATTCACCAGCATCGAACTTCCCAGGCGCGAAAGCTAGGGGCCGTCTTCATCGGTCAATTCAGTAAAAGAGATGGATGGGCAATTTCAAATCGAGCTGCAATCTGGCGATACGATTCGCGTCGAAGCTCCCCATTGGGCATTTCGTCAAGAAAACATGTAAAGGTAACTGACGGCCAAGAGCAGAGCTTAGACTAGAACTTTTTGACTGAACAATATGCGTTTTTGGATCGTTCTCGGCTTAGCGTTTGTTAGCACAGCCGCGCCGGCTAGCCCATGGCCTGTAGAAGCGTCAGTAGCTTACGTAGAAGAGCTTTCGCTAGCCTGCGCAAAGGCAGACCCCGGGTCAGCATCGATGTACGAGGCAAAGAAGAATTTCTTATTTTCTGAGGATCTTGGCCGGGTCAAGCAAGCGCAATCTGTACAGGCGTACCCCGACATGAGAAAGTGGGCGCACGACACAATACAAAACGCTACTTACAAAGAGATAGCAGAAGAGTGCCGTTCGTTTCTTGCCCATTCGGATCTAGCGCTCAAACAGGCCGACCCTGACAACAAGCGAGAACCGGCTCCGGCCAAGTAAACCTAAAGGGTCCGCAATGGGGCCAGGCCGTGTGAAAACGCGGCTGGATGCTACCGGTGCTGCAGTCGGCGAGACGAGTCGAACCGATTGAAGACGCGTCGAAGAAGAAAGGGCTTACAGCCCGATCAAGGCTGTTCTCAGCCCGTTAGTTCCCAGGATGCG
>NZ_JBFRDW010001063.1:0-1103 GCF_052113985.1 Pseudoduganella sp. RAF53_2
GGCTGCTGCAGCATCTGCGCCAGATCGATGGCGTAGAAACCCACCTGATTGTCTCCGATGCCGCGGTGCTCACACTGCACCAGGAAACGGGCATGGCGCGCCGCGAAGTCGAGGCGCTGGCCCATGTCGTCCACAAACAGGACAATATCGGCGCCAGCATCGCCAGTGGCTCTTTCCAGACCGATGGCATGGTGGTCGCGCCCTGCTCGATGAAAACCCTGGCTTCCGTGGCCCATGGGCTGTCGGACAACCTCATCGCGCGCGCTGCCGATGTCACATTGAAAGAGCGCCGCCGCCTGGTGCTGATGGTGCGCGAAACGCCCTTCAATCTGGCCCACTTGCGCAATATGACGGCCGTGACCGAGATGGGCGGCGTCATTTTCCCGCCCCTGCCAAGCTTCTACCACCAGCCAAAGTCCATCGACGAGATGGTGGACCACACCGTCGCCCGCGTGATCGACCTGTTTGGCATCCGCCACGATCTGGCGCCACGCTGGAACGGGCTGAAACCCTGAAGCCATGCGCCTTTCCCGGCGCCGGGAATGAGCTCGCAGATAAAGTGGTATTGTCGCTCGCCGCGGCTGCGGACGTGCGCAAGGGCGCACCGGAAGGGTTTTCCGGGCCCTGAGGAGGGTGCACAGCGGCACTGCACGGGCTTGAAAAACTGCTCTGACCACTGATCCGGATAAGTGGAACCCGGATCGCGTTTCGATGGCTTTCGCCAACGCTCCAATCGTGCCGGAGCGGTCGGCAAATGTTACTTTTGGTAGTTTACGCGGACAAGCATCCGAATAAATTCGCGCGCAATCTGACGGTGATGCTCATCCAGGCGTTGCAAATCGGCGATCAGCTTGACGTCTGCCGACTCGAAGCGGTTGCCGTTCGCACCGTTCGTTTCACCGTTATGGTGAGCTGCTTCGGGGCCGCCAAAACGCAGCCATTCGGCAGGAACGCCGAGCCACTGCGCAATCATGCGCAGCTTCTCCTGGGTGGGAATCGCCTCTCCTACCAGCCATTTCCGGGCGGCGTGGACGGTAATCGGCCTCCCCTCGAAACGGATGTTAAACTCCCTTGCCAACCTGGTAGGGCTATCAGGGGAGTAG
>NZ_JBFRDW010001064.1:0-1099 GCF_052113985.1 Pseudoduganella sp. RAF53_2
ACCCAGCAAAACACCATGCAGCAAGAGACCGCTAGTAATCGCACTTCATGGAACCGGAGCCACGGCCGAACAGCTCTTTGGTATGGCGTTTCCGCCGTCACCGCTCTCGGTATGGCTTGAAATCGCCGAACGCGACGATGTCGTTGTCGTTGCTGCGGACGCTGGCGAGGACGGGTGGAGTGATTGTTTCGCCAGTGACGCGCGCGTGGCGAAACAAGATGATGTAGCCTTTATCAGCGCAATCATCGACCACGCCATTGCTGAACATGAAGCGGATCCGGAACGTGTGTATGTGATGGGCGTATCGCGCGGAGGCTTGCTGGCTTATCGCATCGCTGCCGAGATTCCACATAAGTTAGCGGCCTTCTCGGCAGTGTTGGCCTGCATGCCTCCGCCTGAACGTGTGCGGATGCCGTCGAAGCCGTTGTCGGCGCTAATCATTGGCGCGACAGCTGATCCGCTGATGCCATACACGGGTGGGAAATATTTCTATGCACTTCGCTTTCTCGACCAGGTCAGCAGTATTGAAGACAGTGCGCGGTTCTGGTGCGAGCTGGCAGGACTAACCGAAACGTCTGCTGTATCGGAACTCGCGCACCGACATGATTGGGATAAGACTCGTGTGGTTCTTTACCTGTGGGGAGGTGACCCAACGAAGCTGCAGGTCGGTCTCTACAAGATCATCGATGGTGGGCATGCCGAGCCAAGTATCGCCCAGCGTTACCCGTCATGGATTAACAAGCTGGTAGGCCAACAGAACGCGGATCTGGAAGTAGCCGAAGCTGCTTGGACTTTTTTCAAGGACAAGTGTCGTGCCGCTCAGGGCCACTACGTCGCTGCATAAGTGGTACTAGCTCAGATCTTAACTTGACACACGATGTCCGCTGAGCGGCAGCAGCCGCCCATTCCGGACAGTTGTTAAGACCGCGGCCGGCTGGCACCCGGCCTGCGGCAGCGCGCATCGCTGTACCGGCGACCTTGATGCGGGCGTTGTATGGCAATCTGCCCGTTTGGTAGATCGTGCGGGCCGGACGGTGGCCTGCGGGGAACAGTTCTGCAAACAACGCAATGACCTGTGGCAGGTCCGCCAGGTCGATGA
>NZ_JBFRDW010001065.1:0-1098 GCF_052113985.1 Pseudoduganella sp. RAF53_2
CGCAAGACCTGAACGCCATCAAGACCAGCACCATCGCTGCTATGGGTTCGGCACAGGTGTCGGCACTGACCACCGACCAGGTGAAGAACCTGGTGACCGGCTCCATTGCTGCCCTGAGCACCAACGGCATCGCTGGCCTGTCGACCGATGCTGTGGTCGCCCTGACCTCGAATCAGTTCGCCGTGATGTCTACCGCCCAGATCGGCGCGYTGTCGTCGAACGCAGTTGGCGCGATCGAGACTCAGGACATCGTTGGCCTGTCCACCGCTGCAATCGCTTCCCTGAAGTCGAACCAGCTGGTTGGCCTGACCACTGACCAGATCGGCGCACTGTCGACCAACCAGGTTGCAGCCTTCGGCACGGCCGCCATGGCGACCGGCCTGAGCACCGACCAGATCGTGGCGCTGACCTCGAACCAGGCTGGTGCGCTGTCCAGCGCCCAGGTTGCAGCACTGAGCACCAACAACATCGCTGCTCTGGAAACCGCGGACTTCGCTAACCTGAAGACTTCGGCAATCGCTGCCCTGTCGACCGGCCAGGTGAAGGCACTGACCACCGATCAGGTTGTTGCCCTGAGCACCCAGCAGGCTAACGTGCTGACCAGCGCGCAGTTCGCTGCCCTGAGCACCGACGATGTGGCGGCCCTGCAGACGCAAGACCTGAACGCGATCAAGACCAGCACCATTGCTGCTCTGGGTTCCGCACAGGTTGCTGCACTGACCACTGACCAGGTGAAGAACCTGGCGACCGGCTCTATCGCTGCCCTGAGCACCAACGGCATTTCCGGCCTGTCGACCGACGCTGTGGTCGCCCTGACCTCGAACCAGTTCGCAATCATGTCCACCGCGCAGATCGGTGCGCTGTCGTCGAATGCCGTTGGCGCAATCGAAACTCAGGACATCGTTGGCCTGTCTACCGCTGCAATCGCTTCCCTGAAGTCGAACCAGCTGCCAGGCCTGACCACTGACCAGATCGGCGCGCTGTCGACCAACCAGGTAGCAGCCTTCGGCACCGCTGCCATGGCGACCGGCCTGAGCACCGACCAGATCGTTGCCCTGACCTCGAACCAGGCTGGCGCGCTGTCCAGCGCCCAGGTTG
>NZ_JBFRDW010001066.1:0-1094 GCF_052113985.1 Pseudoduganella sp. RAF53_2
CCTTGGTGCCGTCGATGTAGTCCGGCAGCGGGTTCGTTTGCAGCTGTGCTTCGGTTGGGTCAGGGGCGCCAAGCCCGACACCGGACAGCAACTGCGCAGACGTCGCCAACGGTTTGGCAGCAAAGAACACCACGCTGTCGGTGCCGATGGTCAGGGTGCGTACGGGGTCCGGTCCGCCCGAATCAAGCGTGCCGTTACTGGTACTTTCGGTCGTAGTGGATTGGAAGCCTTCGACCAGGTCGAGGGCGTAGGTGCCGTTGGCAAACGCAGTCAAGGTGAAATGCTCGACGGTGTTTGCGGTGGCCGGGTTGTTGTCAAAGTCCCCCGTCAATGTGCCCGAGAAGAGGTAGTTGCCGCTTGCATCCGGCGAACCGGCCAGCTCGCTGAAGGTCGATCCCGCACCCGCCAGCGTGGAGCCGTCCGGCCGCACCAGCGAGAAGGAATTGAGCGTGATGTCGAGCCCTGTGGCGCCAAGCTTGTCGACGCCAGTGGCGCTGGTCCAGTAACCGTATTGCGGATCGATGACTCCGGTCCCAACCAGATTGCCGAAGGCCAGCGACGGACCATCGTCCTGTATCGATACGCGTGCACCAATGCCCACTGAGGCCGCGCTGGTGTCGCCGTCGCCATCAGTGACTGTTGCAACTGCCAGCAGCGCATTGCTGGCAATGGACACTGACTCGTCAGGGCTGGCAGCGCCGCCAGTCGGATGCTTGATGGCGTTGTACTGCGCCATGCTGAGCACACCTGTGGACGAATTGATCGCAATCGCGAATGCCGCCTTGCCATTGTCGGCACCGGCGGAAGAGATGCGTCCGATAACCAGGCTGCCTTCCTTGTACAGCAAGATGCTGTCGCCAGCCACGGTATCGAGGCCTGAGTCGACACCCGCCGCCGATACGTCGAGCGAATAGGCGGTGCTGGCCAAGCCGTCGACACCACCGCTGCTGCCGCTCGAATCGATCACGGAGGCCGAGCCTTGGGCATAACCTGCCGCCATCTGGGTGCTGGTCGTTGTCACGCCCGAGAATAAGGAGATCACGCCCGCGGCAGTTGTATCGTCGGCGTCAGCCTGGTTACCCACTGTCTCATCA
>NZ_JBFRDW010001067.1:0-1090 GCF_052113985.1 Pseudoduganella sp. RAF53_2
TTCCTGAGGAGTAAGACATGGCACAACCGTTCCTCGCGGAAGTCCGCATTTTTGCAGGCAACTACGCACCGCAGGGTTGGGCGCTTTGCAATGGCCAGATCTTGCCCATCGCTCAAAACCAGGCCTTATTCTCCCTGCTGGGCACAACCTATGGCGGCAATGGCGTGAACAACTTCGCCCTGCCCAATCTGCAACAGCGCATCCCGCTGCACCAGGGCCAGGGGCCGGGTCTGACGCCGCGCATGCTGGGCGAAATCGGCGGCGAAGCAACCCATCAGCTGACGCTGAACGAAATGGCAGGCCACAACCACAGCCTGAACGGTACCAATACCCCTCCGTCGGTGGGCTCCCCGGCCGGGGCCCTGCTCGCCGCCCCACCTGGCGCCACGCCGCCTTACCACRACCCATCCTCGCTGGCGCCGATGCCAGTGGGCAGCCTGAGCACGACGGGCAACAACACGCCGCATAATAATCAGCAGCCTTATCTGGTGCTGAACTTCATCATCGCGCTCCAGGGCATCTTCCCGTCGCGGAACTGAAGCGCCGATGGACGAAACAGAGGCAATCCGCCTGCGTGCCGCCGAGGAAGCCGATCAGGACTTCCTGTTCGAGCTGCTGGCCAGCACACGGCCGGATTTGTCCCTGATCGACGGTCCGGCCCGCAGCATGCTGCTGCGCCTGCAGCTGGAAGCGCAACACGCCCATTACCGGCAACACTTCCCCCAGCTGGAGGCCAATGTGGTGCTGGTCGGCGATCAGCGCGCCGGCCGCCTCTGCGTCGCACGCACCGACAACGAAATTCGCCTGCTGGACATCAGCCTGCTGCCCGGCTTTCGCAACCGTCACATCGGCGGCCACCTGCTGTCCACCCTGCAGGAGGCGGCCCGCCACCTCGGCCTGCCCCTACGCTTGCATGTTTTGCAAGACAATCCTGCGCGGCACTTGTACGAACGTCATGGTTTCCAGCCCGGCGCGCTGGACGGCCTCCATCTGAGCATGGAATGGAGCGCCGTCTCTAGGGTATAATTCTCGGTTCGATTTCATTACTATCAGACCAAGAAAACCATGGAAGCTGAACGCATCAATGCCC
>NZ_JBFRDW010001068.1:0-1085 GCF_052113985.1 Pseudoduganella sp. RAF53_2
GAACAGCTACGCGACGGCCGTCAATAATCACGGACTAGTAGTGGGCGCGGCCCAGCTGCCGAACGGCTATCGCCGCGCCTTCCTGTACAAACCGGGCAGCGGCATGATCGAGCTGCCGGGCTTCGGCGGCCGCATCAGTGTGGCGACTGCGATCAACGATGCCGGTGTGGTGGTCGGCGCGGCCGAAACCCCGGATCATAAATGGCATGCCTTCACATATGACGGCAAGCGCATGGTCGATCTCGGCGCCATGATGGTTGCCGGGAACAGCTACGCAACCGGCATCAATGCCAACGGCGATATCGTCGGCACGCTCAAGATCAAGAACCACGATGCGCCGCATACCTTCATCTACAAGGATGGCCGCATGCACATCCGCGCGGGTGGCCGCGGCCTCTACCTGACCAAGCGCATCACCGACGACGGCCAGATCATCGGCGCCTGGTACACGGGCCACGTCCTCAAAGCCGGCACGGTCCCGGCCGTGCAGCCGGAAGGCGCCGCACGCTTCAATCCCGGCGACTGGATGACCTTTGCCCTGCTGGTGGGCGTGCTGCTGTGGGCGGTCTTCAAAGTGATCGAGCACAAACGCAAGGGCTTCGAATTCCGCATGTTCAGTTTTTCGTTCTGAAGACTTGCCGGAGCGATTGCGCAGCAAGCATCGCATCGCTCCACGCTTCCAATTGCTCCAGGCTTCCAATTGCTCCAGGCTGTCCGCAGGCTGGCCGTGCAGCTCGAAGATGCGGTAGTTGTAAGCCAGCACGCGGCGAGCCAGGGTGTCGTCGCGCTGGGCGGTCTTCCATGGCGAGTCGTATTGGCCTTGTGCTGAGGCAGGCATACCGCCAAGTCCGCGAGTGCAGCGCGGGGCGTGTTGAGAACGCGCAAAGCAGGCTACACTAGCGGACATCAATCATTAGGAGACCCGCCGCATGCAACGTCACATCCCTGCCCTGATCGCAATCGCCGCGGCGACGATGTTACCCGTTACCGCTTTCGCAGCTGCCTGCGGCAAAGCGCCATCTGGCGAGCTGACGGCGCAGCGCATTGCGGCCGTTACGCCAACGCGCAATGAGCCGGGACTGTAT
>NZ_JBFRDW010001069.1:0-1083 GCF_052113985.1 Pseudoduganella sp. RAF53_2
AGATAGATGGGGAACGGTAAAGCGTCCCCCATGACCGCTGAAGAAAAGAAGGTCATCTTCGCATCGTCGCTGGGTACCGTGTTCGAATGGTACGACTTTTACCTGTACGGTTCGCTGGCCGCAATCATCGCCAAGCAGTTCTTCATCGGCGATCCGACCACCACCTTCATTTTTGCGCTGCTGGCATTTGCGGCAGGCTTTATCGTGCGTCCCTTCGGCGCACTGGTGTTTGGCCGCCTCGGCGACATGATCGGCCGTAAGTATACCTTCCTGATCACCATTCTCATCATGGGTATGTCGACCTTCATCGTCGGCCTTCTGCCTGGGCACGCCCAGATCGGCATTGCGGCGCCGATTATCCTGGTCTCTCTGCGTATTCTGCAAGGCCTGGCACTGGGCGGCGAATACGGYGGTGCAGCGACCTACGTGGCGGAACATGCGCCACACGGCAAGCGCGGCATCTTCACTTCCTGGATTCAGACTACCGCGACTCTGGGCCTGTTCCTGTCGCTGCTGGTGATTCTGGGCACCCGTACCGCGATCGGCGAGGAAGCCTTCAATGCCTGGGGTTGGCGCGTGCCGTTCCTGGTATCGGTTCTGCTGCTGGGTATCTCGGTGTGGATTCGTCTGTCGATGAACGAGTCCCCGGCGTTCGCCAAGATGAAGGCTGAAGGCAAGACCTCCAAAGCCCCACTGAGCGAATCCTTCGGCCAATGGCGCAACCTGAAGATCGTGATCCTGGCCCTGATCGGTCTGACCATGGGCCAGGCGGTCGTGTGGTACACCGGCCAGTTCTACGCCCTGTTCTTCATGACCCAGGTGCTGAAAGTCGATGGCCCCAACGCCAACCTGATGACCGCTCTGTCCCTGGCGCTGGCGACCCCGTTCTTCATCTTCTTCGGCTCCCTGTCGGACAAGATCGGCCGCAAGTGGATCATCCTGGGTGGCTGCATTCTGGCCGCGGCGACTTACTTCCCGCTGTTCGGCGCCCTGACCCACTACGGCAATCCGCAGCTGGAATCGGCATTGAAGAACTCCCCAGTGGTGGTGGTGGCTGATCCGGCCTCCTGCCACTTCCAGTTC
>NZ_JBFRDW010001070.1:0-1083 GCF_052113985.1 Pseudoduganella sp. RAF53_2
CAATAACATTGTGAAATTATCAATTAGCATAGTAACCGGAAGTTTGCTGTGAATTTAACACTTCACCCGCCCCGGGCCCGCTGCAATGCAGGCAACAAACTTGAAGTCATGATATTGACGTGCATCACGAAATTGGAGCTAACAGATGGCAACTGAATTCACCGGTCTGATCAAAGCGGACCTCGCCTCTCTGACCAATGCCGCTTCCGACCTGGCACAACAGGCCGGCGCAATTGCCCCTGCTGCGAACTTTGGCAACGCTAACGCAGCGCAGCAATTTTCCTTCGCCCAATCCATGAAAGACGCCGTTGACGGCGTCAATGCAGCCGACGTGGCTGCCGGCCAGAAGATGGCTGACGTGGATGCCGGCCGCAGCGACGACCTGGTAGGCGCCATGCTGGCCAGCCAGGAATCCAGCCTCTCCTTCTCGATGCTGATGCAGGTTCGTAACAAAGTGATGGGCGCGGTCGACGAGCTCATCAAGCTCCCGCTCTAAGCCAGCTGAACGAAAGTCTCTGACGTGATCAACACCCTCAAGTCCGCCTTCGGGCGCTGGCGTTCCGGCGCCACCGCGGTCCCGGCCGTGTCGCCGGCCGTGATGAAGAATCTGTATCCCATCGTGCTGCTGGCCATCGGCCTGACGGCACTGACCCTGATGTTCCTGTGGAAGGACCAGAGCAACTACAAGCCCGTGTTCGGCGCCCGCGAAAAAGTGGCCGTGACCGACATGATGACCGTGCTCGACGGCGAACACATTTCCTACCGCCTGCATCCGGAGACCGGCCAGGTGCTGGTGCCTTCGTCCCAGCTGGGCAAGGTGCGCATGCTGCTGGCCGCCAAAGGCGTGACCGCGCAGCTGCCGGCCGGCCTGGAGCTGATGGACAAGAATGACCCGCTGGGCGTGTCGCAATTCGTGCAGGACGTGCGTTTCCGCCGCGGCCTGGAAGGCGAACTGGCGCAGTCCATCATGACCCTGGACTCGATCGCGCATGCCCGCGTGCATCTATCGATCGCCAAGTCCACTTCCTTCGTATCGTCTGATGGCGAAAAGTCTTCCGCTTCCGTAGTTATCGCTACCAAGCC
>NZ_JBFRDW010001071.1:0-1081 GCF_052113985.1 Pseudoduganella sp. RAF53_2
AAGGTATACCTTGTCCCATGAGAGAAGCAATTACACTTACTACGCGGCGCCTGCTGTTGCGAAAGTGGAGTGAGTCAGACCGCGCGCCGTTTGCCGCCATGAACGCTGACCCGGCTGTGATGGAATTTTTCCCGTCCGTGCAGTCGCGCGAAATGAGCGATGCCAGTATCAACCGCTGGCTTGAGCAATTCGCATCGCAGGGTTGGAGTAACTGGGCAGTGGAGCTTCGTGCGACGGGTGAATTCATCGGTTTTGTGGGCTTGTCCGTGCCGATACGCCGTCTGCCCTTCTCGCCTTGCGTCGAGATCGGTTGGCGTTTGGCTAAGCGTTATTGGGGCCAAGGATATGCCAGTGAAGCAGCTACGGCGGTGCTCGATTGCGGCTTCAATCGGCTTAAGTTGGAGGAAATCGTTTCCTTCACAGCACTAAGCAACCTGCGATCACGCGCTGTGATGGAACGTATCGGTATGTACAACACGCACGCCGACTTCGATCATCCGGCCTTGGGGGAAGGACATCCTTTGCGCAGGCATTGCCTTTACAGATTAAAGCGCGAGGAATTCCTTGCCCGCATTTAGGATGAAGAAGGTCGGGATTGCGAGGAGCCTCAACCCTGTCCCACTCTCGCTTTCGGACGAACGGAGCAGCTTGGTAACACCACGATTCTTCGTAACGACAGAATCGTGCTCCCGGCTTGTTGGCCACATTCGGCCAAAGGCGGCTCATAGTGTCTCGACGTAATGCACTGAATTAATTGAATGGGACTGATGTATGCCTAGAGGGACCCGCCTGAGGAATATTGCCATCGGTTTGTGCGGCTCATTCAATAGCCGGAACAACGATCTGAATGGTTACTGGGCAATCGGCAAACTACGTTCGCTGGCCGAGCAGTATGGTCGGACCACGGTAATACTTGATTTGCTGACGCTATCCATTCTTCCGTCATCGTCTGAATTCGCACCTGTATTGGCGCGCTATCGCCGTCTTCTTGAAAAGCTGGCGAATCTCTCGCGAATCGGACTAGAGGAAATCACGACGGCACGTGTCGCGCTTGACTTCGCACCCCCACCCTGGCCTAGGA
>NZ_JBFRDW010001072.1:0-1078 GCF_052113985.1 Pseudoduganella sp. RAF53_2
CGCCAGCGCGGTGATGCGGTAAATCATCTGATCCTTTTGACACTATTAAGAGATCAGCATTCTATCTTTAAACTGTGAAATAGTGTCGCACGGAAAATACACTCACAGTGGACAATTGTGAACTCTTGTGACATTAATATTGCTCTTTTACAATCTTCTGAGGCCTGCATGGACCTGGTAGCTTCGCTCCGCGAGCAACACATATCCAAAGTGAACCGCTATTTTCTGCCCGTACTGTGGCTGCTCTTTCTGCTGGGAATGGCGCTGGCGTCCTGGCACGACACCTGGACTGCGGCCCTGCTGGTAGGCTTGCCCGCCGCCCTGCTACCCACTTTGATGATTTTCATGATGCCGCACGCGCTCGCTACGCGAATGGCCGTCGGCGCGGCGGCCATGGTGTTTTGTGCCCTGCACATTCAGCAATCCATGGGCATGATCGAGCTCCACTTCGGCATTTTTGTTTTGCTGGCCCTGCTGGTGTATTACCAGGACTGGCGGGTGATCATTGCCTCCGCCGCCGTGATAGCGCTACACCACCTGCTCTTCAATCAGCTGCAGGAAATGGGCTACGGCGCCATGTGCCTCAGCAAGCCATCGCTTGCCGTCATCATCGTCCACGCCGTGTATGTGGTGATCGAGGCCGCGGCCCTGGTTGCGCTGGCCATCACGCTGGACCGCAAGGCCACCAATGAAGCCCGCAGCCGTCACGCGCTGCAGAGCAGTTTTGACGGCATGCGCCGCACGGTCGAACAGGCCCACGCCGGCATTCGCGCCATCACGGCGGCCGCACACGAAATTTCCAGCGGCAGTAGCGACCTGTCGCAGCGTACCGAAACGCAGGCCGCCAGCCTGGTCGAAACAGTGGGCACGATCGACCAGTTGGCGCGCACAGTACGCCAGAATGCGGACGATGCTCACGCAGCAAATGAACTGGTGCTTGATGCGTCCACTGTAGCAGTCGAAGGCGGCGGCATGGTGTCGAAAGTAGTCGATACCATGGGCGCCATCCGCGACAGCTCGCGCCGCATCGTGGAGATTATTTCGGTCATCGACGGCATCGCGTTCCAGACCAATATCC
>NZ_JBFRDW010001073.1:0-1073 GCF_052113985.1 Pseudoduganella sp. RAF53_2
GGATAAAGATGAGACGCACAGCAGTGCAGCGCCAAGAATGCGTGCTTTCATGTGTCCTTGTTCCTCGCCGGTCGAAGAACACATGGTAGCTGAGCACGGCGCGAATGGCCGCACATTTATGCCCAACTGATGGGCGTTTTGCCTTGCTGCGACAAATAAGCGTTGGCGCGCGAGAAGGGACGGCTGCCGAAGAAGCCTTTGTCGGCCGAGAATGGCGACGGATGCGGCGAGGTGATGATCAGATGCTTGCGCGGATCCATCAGTGCACGCTTGGCGATCGCATAGCTGCCCCACAGGATGAAGACCAGGCCGTCGCGCTGTTCGGACAGGCGGCGAATCGCGCTATCGGTAAATGTCTCCCAGCCCTTGCCTGCATGCGAACCTGCCGCGCGTGCGCGCACAGTCAGCACGCTATTGAGAAGGAACACGCCCTGTTCGGCCCAGTCCGACAAGTCGGTACGCTGGCGGCCCACGCCGAGGTCCGTCTCCAGCTCACGGAAAATATTCTGCAGGCTCGGTTGCGGGCGATTGCCATCGGGGACGGAAAAGCAGAAGCCCATGGCTGCGCCCGGTGTGTGATACGGGTCCTGGCCGAGAATGACCACCTTCACATCATTGAAGGGTGTCAGGTCGAAAGCGCGGAAGATGTTCTTGCCCGCCGGGCAGCATTGCGTCGATTGGTACTCGGTGCGCACGAAGCTCGTCAGGCCGTCCCAGTAGGGCTTCTCAAACTCCGGCTGGAGCTGATCCTTCCACGACGCTTCGATGCGGACGGTCATGCCTTCGGATACAGGATCATCTGGGTGCAGCGGAACAGGGCAATGGTCTTGCCGTTCGACTTGTCGCTGACGGTGGCGTCCCACACCTGGGTGGTGCGGCCCATGTGCACGGCCTTGGCGCTCACGGTGATTGCACCTTCGCGCGCGGTGCCGAGGTGATTCGACTTCAGTTCGATGGTGGTGAAGTTGTTGGCGCCTTCCGGCAGGTTGGCGAAGCAGGCCAGGCCGCAGGCGGTGTCGGCCAGCGTGACTACGGAACCGGCGTGCAGGAAACCGTTGGGAGCGAGGTGGAAC
>NZ_JBFRDW010001074.1:0-1071 GCF_052113985.1 Pseudoduganella sp. RAF53_2
CTGTATGACCGTCCCTTTGTTACCGGTCCGCTGACCGGGCCTTTCCCCGCCGTGTGGGAGCCCGGTACGACTTTCATCAGCGCCATCATCGAGCCGGGGCGCTTCGGGCGGCTATTCGATCCTGATCTCAATGAGCTGTGCGACGCCATCCTGCCGCTCGATGAATTGCGCCTGCCGACCGCGCAGCTGGAAGATGCCTTGCGTTCTTCCGGTGATTGCCACCAGTGGGCAAGCGACTTCGCCGACTGGCTGTTCAAATTGCTGGATCGCCGCGAAGGCGGGCGCGAGCCCTTCGTGCTGCCGGCGAGCCTGCTGGCGCTGCCGACGCTGGATATTGCTGCGCGCTGCGGGATGAGCGTCCGTCAGCTTGAGCGCCGCTTCGCCGCCAGCTACGGCCAAAGCATCCGCGATTCGCGCAAGATGGACCGCTACGTGCGCGCGCTGGCACGGCTGATGGCGCAGCCGCCCAGGCACGGCCTGCTCACCCGTGTCGCCATGGATACCGGCTACCATGACCAGGCCCACATGATCCGCGACTTCATCCAGTACACCGGGCTCGCCCCGCGCACCCTGCTGCAAGGCGTGGCAGCTGACACCAAGGGCGAGCTGCGTCTTTACCACTACGACGACGAAGCGCTGGCCGTCGTGGCGGGCGAGCTGTCGCATTCATACAAGTATTAGCCCGCACAACCCGCTATCGTGACGCCGGATTTCACGTTTAGGGGAAATGCATATGGAAGCAACGCTGGAGAAGGACGGCTATGTCGTCACTTCGCTCGAATCTCTGCTCAACACCGCCCGCACGGACAGCCTCTGGTATCTCAGTTTCGGCCTGGCCTGCTGCGCGGTCGAAATGATGGAAGCCGCATCGGCCCGTTATGATCTGGACCGCTTCGGCATGTGTCCGCGTCCGTCGCCGCGCCATGCGGACTTGATGATTGTCGCCGGCACGCTGACCAACAAGATGGCGCGCGCCATGCGCAAGGTCTACGATCAGATGCCGGAGCCGCGCTATGTGGTGTCGATGGGCTCCTGCGCCAATGGCGGCGGCTACTATCACTACTCATATTC
>NZ_JBFRDW010001075.1:0-1071 GCF_052113985.1 Pseudoduganella sp. RAF53_2
ATACTGCCCTGAACCACCAACTGGACCACCAGTTGTTCCATATCCGCATGGCTAACACCCCTGGCACGCGGAAGAGCGCCGGTCTGCTCCTGCAGAAAATGTATGGCTGGCGCGGTTACGAGGTCGATACGCATGATCAGCATGCGCCCAACCGGATTACGCTATATGCGGAGGCGGAGGGCGCGACAGTCGGCACCATGTCGCTGTGTCTGGACGATGCCGGCGTCGGCTTGCCGGCCGATGAAAATTTCCGCGACAAGCTCGACGACCTGCGCTCCCGGGGACGCCGTCTGTGCGAGCCGTCGCGGCTGGCGATCGACCGGCATGTGAGCAAGCGCGTGTTCGCTTCGCTGATCCATATTTCGTACATCTACGCCCACAACATCCATGGCTACACCGACTACATCATCGAGGTGAACCCCCGCCACGTGATGTTCTACAAACGGATGCTGGGCTTCAAGGACTTTGGGGGCGAGCGCCACTGCAGCCGTGTGCAGGCGCCGGCCGTCCTGCTGCGGCTGGAGCTGGAGTACATGGGCCGGCAGATCGACAAGTTCGGCGGCATGATGGAGCAGCGCGAAGGAGAACGCTCTTTCTATCCCTACTTCTTCGCACGCGAGGATGAACCTGGTATTACGGCGCGTCTGATGGAAGGCAAGGATTAGCCATGGGCGCCTCCGAAGCCCTGGAAGCCTGGTCGGCCTTGCTTGGTGCCGGGCGCGTGGCCGTCGATGCGGCGAGTCTTGCGCCTTACAGTGCCAGCACGGCCGCGCGCAGCACCCGGCCCCTGGCCGTCTTGCGTCCGCTGACAACGGATGAAGTCGTTGCGGTGGTGCGCATCGCGGCACGACATGGCACAGCGCTGTACCCAATCAGCGTGGGCCACAACTGGGGCTACGGCGACGCCTGCGCGGTGCGCGACGGGAATGTGATTGTGGATTTGAGTGGCATGCGGCGCATCCTGGAAATGGACCGCGATCTGGCTTACGTGGTGGTCGAGCCCGGCGTAACTCAGGCGCAACTGTCGGATTATTTGCTTCGCGAAGACTTGCCGATGTGGATGGATTGCAC
>NZ_JBFRDW010001076.1:0-1070 GCF_052113985.1 Pseudoduganella sp. RAF53_2
GTTGGGGTGTTTATTCTACGCCTGCTACAGCGCGCAGTCTCACTCTGTTGGTGTGATTTTTTCGGGATATTTGTCATGGGATTCTCACGAAAAATCACGCAAATGTCCTGAGAAGAAAGGTGGTTTACTACCATGCACTAAGCGTTTCCAAGGAGTTAAATGAATTGTCTAACACAACAATTCACCACTTTTGGGGACGAGAAATGGACGCTGCGCGCACCGTATTTCTGGACAGCAATCTGTCCGACTTCCAATCACTGGCCTCTCGCTACGACGCCAGCCAGTTCAATGTGGTGATGCTGACTGATCCGGCGAACGGCATGCAGCAGATTCAGGACTACCTGACCACCCATCAGATCACAGCCGCCAGCATCAACGTCATCTCGCCCGCAGCGGCTACGGACGGCYTGTTTACGCCGCGCGTGGTGTTTGTTGATCCTTCGGTGGCGGACTACCAGGACATCATTGCGGCCCTGCCTGCCAATACGACGGCAGTGGTGCTCGATGCGTCCCAAGACGGCATCCAGCAGATCCGCGATTACCTGGCGCACAACACAGGCAAGGTGTCAGCGATCGATATCATTACCGATATCGCGAGCATGGATGTGGTGTCGCACGGCGCGCCGGGTGAGATCGTTCTTGGCTCCACGGTGCTCAATAGCGACACGGTCGCTGCCTACAGCACGCAGTTGGCGGAGATCGGCAGCCACCTCACTTCCGGCGGCGACATTCTGCTGTATGGCTGCGATGTGGCGGCGGGCACGGAAGGCCAGCAGTTCATTAATCAGCTGGCCCAGGCGACTGGTGCAGACGTGGCGGCGTCCACTGACGCAACTGGCAGCGCGGCGGCAGGCGGTGACTGGGTGCTCGAAGCGTCCACCGGCACGGTCGAAACCGCGGCCCTGCAAGTGGACAGCTTTGCAGGCACCCTGAACGTAACGGCGGCCGCATTCACCGGCATCAACACGGGCAGCGATACCGGCACCAAAGGAGACTGGATCACCAGCAGTCTGACGCCAACCATCGAAGGTACTTACAGCTCCGGCACCGGCAATGCAAAACTGTATATC
>NZ_JBFRDW010001077.1:0-1062 GCF_052113985.1 Pseudoduganella sp. RAF53_2
GTGCTGGCCTCATGAAGCTTGTGTAGTGACTCTGCAAACGGATAACTGGCATCCATCGCGCTACGAATCAGCAGGGATCGCACCTCAGCAGCTTCGCCGCTGCCTCCCTGAGCCATCGCACGCATTGCAGCTGATCGATAAGCGGCCCCCGCGACGCGCAACTCTGCCAAGTATTCATATTCCTCGCGCGACAATGCACCGAGTTCGCTGTATGCCTGAAATAGACTCGACATTGCCCGCGCCAACTGTTCCTGGGCGATCGCACTCTCTTCTTGCACTGCGTCGCCTTCGACTAACCTTCTTCCACTGTTGTCCAGCGCCGAATGGGCACGCACGATAGCGCTGTTCTTGACTTGGGTCTGCCGATGGAGCCCTCCCCACTCCTCGTCCGCCGCCTGCAACGCATTGATTGCCAACCAAGCAGTAACCGTGATTACAGAAGCCAAGATCCCTAGAGCTAGCGGTCGGCGATGTCCTCTCTTAATTCGCAACATGATGCCTCACACTCCAATTAGCTCTTTCGGTACTGCGCTATGTATTCAGCTGCCCTTACCGGCATAACGGCGAATCCTGGGCGCCGACACTAGCAACCAGCGCACGAGATTAGTCAACCGCGAAGCCTGCTCAGGTCGTCACTTGACTAGCCGAACGCCAACAAAGCTCTTCACCTGCCTGTACTGTCCAGAACTGGCCCAGACAATGTTCCAAGGAATTTCGCAAGGTCAGTTACTTCACTTTCGCTAAGCGCTAAGGGCTGTCTTTCATTTTTTCCTGCTTTCGCTTTCGGGGCAGCAGAATAATGGCGGATAACATCAACGATTGTAGGAATCTGTCCTGCATGCATATATGGGGCTCGCTCGACTACATTGCGCAAACCGGGAGTCTTGAACGCTCCTTCCATATGCGGGTCATCGCTAGCAATGAACTCCAATTCTTGACACGCGCCCTGCTTCGCATCGCTAAAAGGGCCAAGGCAATTGAACTCATCCTGAAGCACTTTTGCTATTGCAGCGCTACGGCCCTTCTCGACAGAGCCCGGGTTACGAGGTGCCACACCGGTAT
>NZ_JBFRDW010001078.1:0-1060 GCF_052113985.1 Pseudoduganella sp. RAF53_2
GACGGAAATCTATCTGTTCGTTTTTTACGGCCAGGGCATCTCCACCCATCATCTGGGCATCCTGGCGGAAACCAGCCCGCGCGAGGCGCTGGAATTCCTGGGCCAGAAGGTGTGGACCATGCTGGCGGTGATGATTGCCGTGGCTGTCTGGTGGGTATTTACTTTTCGCGCAGCCCGCCAAACGCGCGAGATGGACTGGCATGACAACTCGCGCTGG
This sequence comes from Pseudoduganella sp. RAF53_2, assembly GCF_052113985.1. Lineage (NCBI taxonomy): Bacteria > Pseudomonadati > Pseudomonadota > Betaproteobacteria > Burkholderiales > Oxalobacteraceae > Pseudoduganella > Pseudoduganella sp. RAF53_2. Next base: position 218 of record NZ_JBFRDW010001078.1, read on the forward strand.
GTGGCCATCGGCATGATCGCGGTGCTGGCTTGCGTGGCGGGCTATGGCTATGAGTTCGGCTTGCGCGGTGTGGCCGGCGCGGCCTCGCACGCCGCCGCCAAAGGCAGTTCCAGCTCCAGCGAAAGCGACAACGCCAGCGCTCCCGGCAAAGCCGCCGCCGGCGCCAACCTCACCGGCCTGAAGCTGCCCGCCCTGCCGCACTGGGCGCATGTGCCGATCGAGTCGAAGGCATTTGGCGATTCCTGGCCCTTCGGGCTGGCCGTGCGCGGCTACGACTTCTATAAAGAGCGCCGTTACCTGGCGGAGCTGAACGAGCGCAGCGCGAAATTCAGTTTCCACGCCAGCCAGCCGGAGCCGGACAAGATCCCCGAAGTGGTGGTGATGGTGATCGGCGAATCGTCCCGCTACGACCGCTGGAGCCTGAACGGCTACTCGCGCGAGACGAATCCCCTGTTGTCGAAAGAGGCAAACGTGGTGCCGCTGGCGGACGTGATTTCCGCCGTCTCGGCCACGCGCCTGTCGGTGCCGGTCATCATTTCGCGCAAGCCCGCCACGCAAAGCCTGAAGGATGGCTTCAGCGAAAAATCCTTCCTCACCGCATATAAGGAGGCGGGCTTCAAGACCTGGTGGCTGTCCAATCAGATTTCGTTCGGCCAGTACGACACGCCGGTATCCGTGTTCGCGAAAGAAGCGGACGTGATCCAGTTCATGAACCTGGGCGGCTTCACCAACAATTCGAACTTCGACCAGATTCTGCTTGATCCGCTCAAGCTCGCGCTGGCCGATCCTTCGCCGAAAAAGCTGATCGTACTGCACACGCTCGGCAGCCACTGGAACTACAGC
>NZ_JBFRDW010001079.1:0-1056 GCF_052113985.1 Pseudoduganella sp. RAF53_2
GATGCGGCGGCCCGCCAGGATCACCTGCGGGTGGTAGCCGATCATGTCCGCTTTATGGGTCAGGTAGTACGGGTCCACGCCGATGCAGTGGCCGCCAACCAGGCCCGGACGGAACGGCAGGAAGTTCCACTTGGTGCCGGCAGCTTGCAGCACTTCAAGGGTATCGATGCCGATCTTGTCGAAGATGATCGAGAGTTCGTTCATCAGCGCGATGTTCAGGTCGCGCTGGGTGTTTTCGATGACTTTTGCCGCTTCGGCCACCTTCACGCTGGAAGCGCGGTACACGCCGGCAGTGATGATGGACTCATACAGTTTGGCGATCGCATCCAGGGTCGGCGCGTCGTCGCCCGACACCACCTTCAGGATCGTGGTCAGGGTGTGCTGCTTGTCGCCCGGATTGATACGCTCCGGCGAGAAGCCCACGTGGAAATCGGTCTTCCACTTCTGGCCCGAATGCTTTTCCAGCACCGGGATGCAGACTTCTTCGGTGGCGCCTGGGTACACGGTCGATTCATAGACGACGATGGCGCCCTTCTTCATATACTTGCCAACGCTGGTCGATGCGCCGATCAGGGGGCCGAAGTCGGGATTGTGAGCGATATCAACAGGAGTCGGCACGGCGACCACGATGTAGTCCGCCTCAGCCAGCACGGCTGGGTCGGTACTGACGGTCAGCTGAGTTGCCGCGCGCAGATCTTGTTCGGACACTTCGCCGGTCGGATCGCAGAAACGGCGGTAATTCTCGATTTTCGATTCAGACAGGTCAAAGCCGATCGTTTTGCGCTTCTTGCCAAATTCGACTGCCAGCGGCAAGCCTACGTAGCCCAATCCTACAACCGCAACCACCTTCGTGTTATCCATATCGGGTTCCATGTGAGAATTACCTATTACCATTATGCTAACTATATAACATGAAGCACGGTAATTCAATGCTGAGTTTCACATTTCATTGTGCGCCTTGTTAATGACTGCATAATGAAAACTACACTTTCCTTCTGAACAGACTTGTACGACAACCTTTCAAGTCTGTTGGGACTGCGCCACATTGCCGTGGTT
>NZ_JBFRDW010001080.1:0-1054 GCF_052113985.1 Pseudoduganella sp. RAF53_2
GTTGAAAGGTACTTGAGACCGCTTCATCGCATCACCGTTCTCTGACGTTTGATCAAAAGCTATACCTAGCACACCCGGTGCGTAACCACCTCCGACATCACTATGCGAGCCTGGGTATGCGACCTCTACTAGATTAGATTTAGTACCGCCTTCAACCGCAACTTTGTCAATTGGGAAGTTCTTTCGCAGTTCGTGCATCGCAACGAAGTGAACGCAATTTACTACTCCGTTCGGTATTAGGAGCGATTCTTTTCTCGCCCAGCCAGCATGCCCACCAGTCTGATTCCTTAACCCTGTTTCGAGCATCTCTCTCATGCCCGCAGACGCCACAGTGTCGAAGAGCCCCATGAATCGTATGCTCAACGGAATACCAGCGAACTTGCCGTCAACCAGAAGCTCACTTAACCACGAGGCATACGCCCGCGCCTCTGCAGCGCCTCTCGAAAAGCCAAAGATGTCGATCACCAGCTCAGTAAGATTCAGTTCTGATTCCGATAGCAGCCGGCGTAAGCGTTTCGTTTCGTTCGCAAGKCAGCCTCTTCGTGCTGCACCTCTATCATCACATTCGAGAAGGCCTTTTTCGTACCCCAGTCGACTGATTGCATGAAGATCAAATTCGTTTGCAGGCACGCTGTCTTTGCAGAGTATTCGCATCTCTTGCTTGCCAAACCTGGGGGCACCTTGCGTCACGAATCGATGAACAAAATCCACTGTCTTGAGTAGTGCAAAAAGAACCCGCGCCTCACACCCGATACCGAAGGCTGTACCTCTCCAACCCTCGGGCCGAGAGTTGATGGCGTGGAATGCGGTGCCTACACCTGGAACGTAAAGACTCTCGACACCACGGGTGAACTGGCTTGGATAGCATTTCCAAAGTCTAGCGATATTCGTGTGTGCAAATTGTGGTTGATCCCGCTCCAGATTATTATCGGTGCCATCAAAAAAGACACCAAATTGCAGCCCAATCTGACACTTCCGAGAATCAGTAGCACGCATATGATATGGCGTAATACGATCAAGAAAAGGTTCTGCCGAGGCGGGCTCAATGTAGCTC
>NZ_JBFRDW010001081.1:0-1049 GCF_052113985.1 Pseudoduganella sp. RAF53_2
CTTCAGCCACCAATGAAGCACCAGCCGATGAGACTGCGGCAAAGCCGAAAAAACGCCGCCGGGTTCCCTTGCTGTCGCTCGCCGCATGGAAGCAGTTCGTCAATGTCGCGAAGCCTTATTGGCTGGAGGACGAAAAGGCGAAGGCCTGGAGCCTGCTCTTGCTGCTGATCGTCCTGATGCTGATCGACACCAAACTGGCAGTCATGCTGAACAACCAGACTGGCGAAATGACCTCTGCGCTGGCGGCCAGAAATAGCGGCAGATTCTGGAATTCGGTGCGGGCCTGCCTTTTTATTCTGGCGGTTGCCGTGCCCGTCTACGCCTTCTATTACTACATGCGCGACCTCTTCGCCAACCACTGGCGGCGCTGGCTCACCAGCCATTTCCTTGATGGCTACCTGAAGGGGCGCAAATATTATGAGCTGGGTGCGGACGGCGAAATTGACAATCCCGACCAGCGTATCAGCGAAGACATCAACACCTTCACCGGCAGGTCCATCAACTTCCTGCTGATTTTTTTAGGCTCAATCATGCAGCTGGTGGCCTTCAGTGCCGTGCTGTGGTCAATCTCGCACATGCTGGTGGCAGTGCTGACCGTGTACGCGCTGCTGGGCACGGTCGTTGCCATCTATATTTTCGGCACGCCGCTGATTCAGCTGAACTTCTGGCAGCTGCGGCGCGAGGCGGACTTCCGCTTCAGTCTGATGCGCTTGCGCGAGAATGCGGAATCCATTGCCTTCTATCGCGGCGAAGCGCAGGAGCGTGCGCACATCGACAGCAAGTTCGACAAGGTCTTTCACAATTTTGCGAGATTGATCAAGAAGCAGCGTGCGCTGAACTTCTTCCAGCGCTCCTTCAGCCAGCTCACGCTGGTGCTGCCGGGCGTTATTCTGGCCGGAGGCGTTCTGTCCGGCGAGCTGGAAGTGGGACGGGCGGTACAAGCAACCGGTGCGTTTACCGCGGTGCTCGCGGCCGTGGGCGTCATTGTCGAAAACTTCGAAAGCCTGAGCCGCTTCGTGGCAGGCATTGGGCGCTTGCAGGCATTGTCC
>NZ_JBFRDW010001082.1:0-1048 GCF_052113985.1 Pseudoduganella sp. RAF53_2
GTCGCCGGGCGGCATTTACCGCAATGCGCCGCAGCTGCCGGTGTCGCTGGTCCTGGCCGGCATCAATATCGGCCCGGACAACCGCTCCGTGCGCAACGACTATCCTACCGGCGGCAAGTTCCACGACATCGGCGCAGGCCTGAAACTGGACTGGACCTTTGGCGACGGCAGCCCGCTGGCAGGCCACACGCTGAGCTCCATCTCGTCCTTCGACAAGTATCACATGGACGACTACCAGGACAACGACAATACCGACGTCGACATCCTGCCTTTCCTGCTGCTGCCGAACGGCCAGCCGACCGGCATGCACGGTGGCCTGTATCAGTATGGCTTCTTCAACGTGCGCTCGACCACGCAGGAATTCCGTCTGACCTCTCCGGACAAGGGCGCGATCCGCTACGTGGCGGGCCTGTGGTATGGCCGTAACGCCCTGACCCGCGAGCTGACCAAAGTGCCGCTGATTCAGGCTTACGGTACGTCCTACGGTGCGGATGCCTACAACATCAACAAAGCGGTCTTCGGCCAGGGCAGCTGGGACTTCCTGCCCAATACCAGCCTGACGCTCGGCGCGCGCTACAACCTGGAAGACACGGGCTACAACTTCCGCCGCTACACCGTGCCACCGCAAGCCTTTGCGCTGACCGAGTTCTACACCAAGAACGACAGCAACAACAGCCGCACCGGCAAGATCGGCCTGGAGCACCGCTTCAATCCGGACACCATGGTTTATGCGATGGCGTCCACCGGCCACAAAGGCGTGGCCTACGACCTGACCAGCGGCTTCACCGCCGCCACCGCCGCCCTGCCCGCCGTGCCGCCGGAGTCGGCCCGCAGCTACGAGCTTGGCCTGAAACAGAGCCTGCTGAACAACCGCCTGATGTATTCCCTGGCCCTGTTCCGCACCAACTTCAAGCACTTCCAGCAATCGTCCAGCTTCTTCGACAAGGACGGCACCTTCCGCACTGGCCTGAACAGCATCGGCGGCCTGCGCACGCAAGGTGTGGAACTGGAAGGCAGCTACCGCGTCAACCGCGACCTGCAGTTGAAC
>NZ_JBFRDW010001083.1:0-1038 GCF_052113985.1 Pseudoduganella sp. RAF53_2
GAGTCATTCTGCTCCAGCTTCCTGATACTCTCATCGGTGAACTTGCGGCCAGCCTGGCCGTTGAACATTTCGGCGCTCACGTTCTGCATCACCTGCTGCGTCAGCAGGCCCTTCACCATGGCCAGCACGGTTGATTGCGACGGGTCATAGAAGATCGGCAGTTCAGGCTTTTCGGTGGCGCCGAACAGCGCGGTGCCGGCCTTGTCGCCAAAGCCTTCCGGAATCACGACAGCCACGGACAGCTTACCGGCGCGCACGCGTGCCTGCGCCTCGTCCAGGCTCAGTTCTGCTACGCGCAGATTGGCGTCGGCTTTCAGACCATCGGCAATCTTCTTGCCGACCACGGAGCTGTCCTGCTGCACCAGGCCGATGTCGATCTTGCCGGTCTTGCTGTCGCCGCTCCCGCCGAACAGGGAGCCGAAGAAGGCTGCCAGCACGATAGGCATCAGCAGGTTCAGCATCAGTGCGCGTTTATCGTTCAGGTACAGGATGATGTCCTTGCGGACCAGTGCGAATAATGCGGTCATTGTTGTCCTCTCAGTCGCGCAGGGAGCGACCGGTCAGGGTCAGGAAGATGTCTTCGAGGTTGGTGCGCGCGGYCGCGAAGTGGGCCAGCTTGTGGCCTTGCTCCTGCAGCCAGCAGACGACCGACGTTGCGTGCTCGGTGCCGGAGAGGCCGATATCGAGCACGCTGCCATGCGCTTTGGCGCTGGTCACGCCAGGCAGGCGCGCGATGGCATCGGCGACGGCAGGTGCTGACGCGGCATCGGCTTCGGTCAGCTCGGCGCGCAGCGCAGCTTGCGCGGGCAGGCGCTGATACAGAGCGGTCGGGCTTTCGTCGGCCAGTACCTTGCCGTGGTCAATGATCACGATGTGGTCGGCAAGGCGCTCGACTTCTTCCATATAGTGGCTGGTGTAGATCAGCGAACGGCCCTGGGCCTTCAGCGCTTCCAGCGTGTCGAAGATGGCATTGCGGCTTTGCGGATCGACGCCGACAGTCGGCTCGTCCAGAATCAGCAGCTGCGGATCGTGCAGCAG
>NZ_JBFRDW010001084.1:0-1037 GCF_052113985.1 Pseudoduganella sp. RAF53_2
GTGGTGCGCGGCTGCGACCGCATCGTGCCGGTGGACGTCTATATTCCCGGCTGTCCGCCGACGCCGGAGGCCCTGCTGTATGGCCTGATGCAACTGCAGCGCAAGGTCAAGGGATTGAAGCCGAATAAGCACTACAGCGAGATCGCTCGCTGATGCGCTACTATTCTGCCCATCGTTCATTACGGAAGGATGTGCAGAATGAAGAAAGTCGCCGCGGCGCTGGCCGCGCTGGCGCTGGTCCACAGCACGCAGGCCGCCGAGCTGAATAAGTCCCTGCTGGCGCGCGCCGAGAAGGCGAAGCCGGAGGTGCTGAAGCTGCTGGGCCGCATGGTCAATATCGACTCGGGCTCCTTCAACGGCAAGGGCCTGGACAAGGTCGGCGCGCTCGCTGCCGCCGAACTGCAGAAGCTGGGCGCGCGCATCGAAACCTTCCCAGCTTCGCCTGCATCCGGCCACAATATTCAGGCGACCTTCACCGGCAAGGGCAAGGGCCGCATCCTGCTGGTAGCGCACCTGGATACCGTCTACGGCGACGGCACGGCCGCTTCGCGTCCCTTCCGCATTGAGGGCCATCGCGCCTACGGTCCCGGCATCATGGACGATAAAGGCGGCGTCGCGGCCGCCATTGGTGCGCTGAAGATCCTGCAAGGTTACAAGGACTACGCGAAGATTACTGTCCTCCTCAACACGAATGAGGAAACCGGCTCGCACGGTTCACGCGCCCTGATCGAAAAACTGGCGAGGGAACACGACGTCGCCTTCAATCTTGAACCGGGCCGCGCTGCGGATGGACTGGTCGTTGCGCGCAAAGGTAGCGGCGAAATTGAGCTGGAGGTAACCGGCAAGGCCGCGCACGCAGGTTCGGCGTCGAAGGATGGCAAGAACGCCGCGCAGGAAGCGGCGCACCAGCTGATGCRGCTGTCCGACCTGGGTGATGAGGACAAGCACACCACGGTCAACTGGACCGTCATCAAATCCGGTGATCGCAGCAATGTGATTCCGGACCGCGCGTCCATGCAGGCGGATGTGCGCGTGAT
>NZ_JBFRDW010001085.1:0-1034 GCF_052113985.1 Pseudoduganella sp. RAF53_2
GATCCATCCTCGTCCTCGTCTTCCAGCTGCGCGGACGCCGCTATGTTTCGCGCCTTCGCAATTTCCGTCGTGATGATTTCGAAGTCGGCTGCGGTCAGGCCGGGCGACCGGCGCTTGATGCTGACGGGAATCGACTCCAGAACCCTGGCGATCTTCCGCCCCATCGTTGCCATCGCCATCTCCAGCGTGGCGACCGGAGCGCTTTCCTTCCGGGTGAGGGCATTCGCCATTTCAAGGCGGATGCGCTGTTCGCGCGCCARCGCAGCGCGCTCGGTTGCGAGATCCAGGTCGCCAGCAGCGGCACGGCCAGCGGCGTGCTCTCGCAGATGCGCGCAGTACCGTTGCAGCCACATTCCCGCAGGCTCGCCGGCAATCAGCACCTCGCGCTTGACCAGGTCGCTGACCGCCTGCTGGCTGACTCCCACCAGGTCGCCGAACTCAGCCTGTTTCATGGGCGAGGTAAGGTCCACCATACAACCCCCTAGCAAAAATTTTGGAAGTAGCGAACGATCGCGGCGCGCAATGCCCGTGGGTCCCGAATCCCCAGGAGGGACCCGTTGGCATTTATGGGCGAGCGTTCGCCAGGGCTTTCGCCATCGCTGCGCTGAACTCCCGGTCAAACTGCGCAGCTATCAGGCGTTTTGCACGCTCCCTGTAGTTCAAGCGCTGCGTGACCGGCTCGGGATCAGTGAAGCGAATCAGCAGCTTCAGCCGTCCCGTGTCATTCGAGCCACGCGCCAACCGGCGCCCCCTCATCGCGACGGGCACTGATGGTCGTTGCCACACGCCGTTTATGGTTTCACCGCTTTTTGTCTTTACGGCGCCGATGAAGACGTCGCCCCTGCTCTTTAGACGCGCAATCATCGTTCTTGGCAGATTGCCGTACTGATTGACCCCTGCGGCCTTTGGATTCGCCAAGCCTCGCGCGCTCAACTTGTGAGTGCCACCGAACTCGAAGGGCTCCAGGTACGTGGCCGCAACATCTTTGATGAAGACTGTCGCCGTGGGGTCGGTCTTCCTGGCCGCCCTCACGC
>NZ_JBFRDW010001086.1:0-1033 GCF_052113985.1 Pseudoduganella sp. RAF53_2
TAGTGGAATACTGAACGGTAGGATTTTTTGATGCCCCCCTCGATATGGGGAGGCGGAAAATGTTGTTAGAGTAGAAAATGTCCGCCATGCCGTATGACGCACCCTCATCTTTGCCCGCGCTGCTGATCGCGCTGGCCGCTCTCGCCCTGATCGGCGGCGTTTATCTTTGGCGCACCTTGCGTGCGCGGGCCCGCAGCCACGCCCAAGTGCGGGCCCGCCAGCTGGAGCGCGAACGCATCGCGCGCGCCTTGCACGACACCCTGCTGCAGGGCGTGCAGAGCCTGACCCTGCGCCTGCAAACCGTCATCAATCCCCTGCCCACCAAGGACCCGCTGCGCGTGGCGATCGAATCCATCCTGGACGAAGCCGACCAGATGGTGGTGGCGGGCCGCGACCAGGTGATGGACCTGCGGGCCGGCATGGAGTTCGGCAGCGATCTGGCCTCCACCTTGCGCGCCGCCGTGCAGGGCATGGCAGCGGAACACGGCAAGAAGTACAAATTCGCCGTCGAAGGCACGCCCACGCATCTGCATCCTCTGGTCAGCGACGATATCTATTGCATCGCACGCGAGGCGCTGTCCAATGCCTTCCGCCATGGCGATGCCACGGTGGTGGAAGTCCTGCTCAGTTACGGCCGTAATGCATTCCGTCTGCATGTGCGCGATAATGGACGCGGAATTGATGAACAAACTCTTGGTATCGGCGGACGCCGCGGCCACTGGGGCCTGACCGGCATGCGCGAACGCGCGGCCTGCATCGGCGGCCAGCTCGATATCTGGAGCGGCATGGGCAAGGGCACGGAAGTGGTGCTGACACTGGACGGCCCGCTGGCTTATGGCCAGGGTGCGTCGCGTGCCTCGCAGCAGTGGCTGGACCGGATTCTGTTCCGGCATTAAGGACAAGCGAGATGAATATGGAAGCAAGACCGATCCGCGTGATGGTGGTGGACGACCACCCTTTGCTGCGCGCAGGACTGGCCGAAGCCATCGCCAGCCAGCCGGATATGCAGATTTCGGGTGAGGCCAGCAATGGC
>NZ_JBFRDW010001087.1:0-1031 GCF_052113985.1 Pseudoduganella sp. RAF53_2
CTCTTGCTGCATGGTGTTTTGCTGGGTAACGCCATCAAGTAACGCCGACCGCCTTCTGGACGATTAAGGCTTTTCACTATCACTATGGCGCGCGACGCCGATCTGAACCTTCTGCCACAACAGGCCGCCAGCAAAGACCTTGCGAAATTTGGGCACATTGTTTTCAAACGCTCCGATAGAATGTCTGATAATGCATGGCCTGCACCTCAGCGTGACCCCCATCTCGTTGCTCGGGGATCGAGCCAATCCGCGCCCTTCAAAATTGGATGGATGAGCCAGGCCAAAATGGAATCGATTGGCGAGCAGCAAAAGCCGACCATGCGACCATCCAGTTATCAGGACTCACAAGGCTGGCCCTTGGTTTTCAGTTATCGTCCGGGAGCGATTGTGTCCAAGCTTCGCTTCTGTGACCGCCAATTCCACACCCAGAAGTGTGGAATTGGCGATCTCAGCCCTTAGCGAAATGCTCTATGTGTTCTCGCTAATTGAACCTAGCGCATCAACCCAGCAACTTTTTCACACGACGTGCGGCGATCCCGCCTGCGCCAATTGCCCCGTCAATGAAGCCGCGCCAGCCTTCGCCGTGGTCGCCCTGACCGAAAATGATACGACCGCGGTCCTTTTGGAAATGGTCGTAATACTTGCCAAACCAAGCCGGTTTGTACGAGCAATAGGTGCCGCGGCTGTAGGGATCAGTTGTCCATTCGTGTCCAAAGCATTCCATCACTTCCGCGTCCGGCAGATATGCTCTCAGAGCAGCCTGGACGCCGGCCTTATCGGTCGCGCTGAACCGGTTAGGATCGGACCCGAACGCTGCATAGATCGTATGGTCGTCCGCTTTAGCATAGGTCAGGACGACACTAATGGGCTGAGCAGAATCGCCCAGGCCCATGAAGCGGCCCGCATAGCCAGCTTTCCCCTTTGTCTTGATGAATACCTTAACGCCGGCACCAGCGTGCTTTTCCTGGCCCGCCTCAACCACCTTAGGATCGAGAGGAGGAACGAACTCCACGTTATGCACGACGTTCATC
>NZ_JBFRDW010001088.1:0-1031 GCF_052113985.1 Pseudoduganella sp. RAF53_2
ATGGTGTACTGCACCGTGCATCCTCAGTCGGTGGACGCTTTCTTCGGCGCGGCCGAAGCGCATAACCTGCGTATGGCGGCGGGCAAGGTGATGATGGACCGGAATTGCCCGGACTTCCTGCAGGACACGGCGGAAAGCAGCGCATGTGAAAGCGAAGAGTTGATCCGGCGCTGGCACAACAAGGGCCGCAATATGTATGCGCTTACGCCGCGTTTCGCGCCCACATCCACCGACGCGCAGCTGCAGCTGTGCGGCGAGCTGGCGCGGGCCTTCCCGACCACCTATGTGCAGACGCATGTGGCGGAAAATACCGATGAAGTGGCGTGGGTGAAGTCGCTGTTCCCGGACGCGCGCAGCTACCTGGACGTGTACGATAAATACGGCCTGCTGCGCCCACGTTCCATGTACGCCCACTGCATCTGGCTGGACAACGAGGACCGCGCACGCATGGCGGCCACCGGCGCTGCTGTGTCGATGTGCGCGACGTCCAATCTGTTCCTTGGCAGTGGCTTGTTCGATTTCGCTGCGGCTGATCGCCAGCACGTTGCGCTGTCGCTGGCGACGGATGTCGGTGGCGGCACGTCGTTCTCGATGCTGCAGGTGATGAATGAGACTTACAAGGTTGCGCGCATGGGCGGAACGTATCTGCCGGCGATGCGCATGTTCTACCTGGCGACGCTGGGCGGTGCGCGCAGCATGCAGCTGGAAGGTATCGTCGGCAATTTCGTGCCGGGCGCCGAGGCGGACTTCATCGTGATGGACCCGAAAGCCACGCCGCTGCTGGAGCGCCGCACCACGCGCACCAACAGCCTGGAGGAACTGCTGTTTGCGCTGGCCCTGCTGGGTGACGATCGCGCTATTGCTGCTACTTATGCGGCGGGCAGGCAAGTCCACCAGCGCGGCGAATAAAAACCTAAGGCGTAACCCTGGTGGCAGCCACATCGTGGCTGCCACCTGTTTTTTGCCGTGGTTTAAAAAAAACGCCGGCATTCAGCCGGCGCAAAAGAGAAAGACGGTACTAGAGGATCTAC
>NZ_JBFRDW010001089.1:0-1030 GCF_052113985.1 Pseudoduganella sp. RAF53_2
CAACGTGCCCTACGCCGTGCAGGACATGAGTCACAGCGCGGAATCCGTGCGCCTGCTGGCGAAACTGGAGGCCAGCGGCGTGTTTCATCGCACGGCCAATGTGGAGACGCAGGAACAACTGCGCGATGTGATCAATTCACAGACAGCCCTACTGGTCGTCGAGATCCCGGCCGATTTCGAGCGCCGCCTGTACGCAGGCGACCAGTCGCCCATCGGTCTGGTGCTCGATGGACGCAATTCGAACACTGCAGGTTCCGCGGCCGGCTTTGTCGGCGCCGTGGTCGAGGGCTTCAACAGTGAATGGCGCACCGCACATGGCGGTAGTGAGCCTCCGCTGCGAATTGAGTCGCGGGCCTGGTTCAATCCGAATATCGAAACGCGCTGGAATCTCATGCCGGGACTGATCGCGGCCCTCAGCATGCTGCAAACCCTGCTACTGACGGCGCTCTCTGTGGCACGCGAACGCGAGCAAGGCACTTTCGATCAGTTGCTCGTCACGCCGTTGACGCCGATCGACATCATGATCGGCAAGGCGATCCCACCGGTGCTGATCGGCCTCACGCAATCTACCCTGATCCTGATGGTGGCACGCTTCTGGTTCCAGATTCCGATGGCCGGTTCGATTTTCACGATTTACGCGGGGCTGTTGATGTTCACCGTCGCCAGCGTCGGCATTGGACTGTCGATTTCGGCGATGGCTGCCAATATGCAGCAGGCCATGCTCTACACCTTCGTGCTGGTGATGCCGATGATGCTGCTCTCGGGCCTGACGACACCGGTACGCAATATGCCGGAGATTCTGCAGATTCTGACCATGGCCAATCCGCTGCGCTTCGCCATCGACCTGGTGCAACGCGTCTATCTGGAAGGCGTGGGCTTGCTCACGGTCTGGCACAACCTTATTCCTTTGCTGATCATTGCCGCCATCACACTGCCGCTGGCGACCTGGCTGTTCCGCAATCGTCTTGTTTGATTGGATTTGCATCATGAAGAAACTCGTCATTTGTCTCGCGCTGGCTGGCTGCGCTGC
>NZ_JBFRDW010001090.1:0-1029 GCF_052113985.1 Pseudoduganella sp. RAF53_2
CCCAGGTTGAGGCTGGCGGTCCAGCCGATAAGGCGGGCATCCGCGCCGGTGACATTATCCTGAAGTTCAATGGCACCGATATCGATAAATGGTCGGACCTGACGCGCATGGTCGGTGGCACGGCAGTCGGCACCAAGGCGAATGTGACGGTGTGGCGCAAGGGTAAGTCTGTCGACCTGCCATTGGTAGTAGGCGAGGCCGATGCCGACAAGCCTGCCAAGGAAGCGCGCAACGAGCGCGGCGTGAAGCCGAAGCCTGAGGTCGCCGCCAACGCACTGGGCTTCAAGGTCAGCGATCTGACGGCCGCGCAGAAGAAGGAGCTGGGCGTGAGCGGTGGCGTGATCATCGACGATGCCGATGGCCCTGCGGCAGCGGCCGGCCTGCGCGAAGGCGATGTGCTGCTGCAGCTGAATAACACGGAAGTCACCGACGCCAAGCAGTTCAACGCCGCCGTGGCCAAGCTGGACCGCAGCAAGGCCGCCGTCGTGCTGGTGCGCCGCGGCGAGCAGTCGCAGTTCATCTCGGTGAAACCAGCCGCCGCAACGAAGTAATCCACTCCGTCGCCGCTTGCCGCGCCTCAAATCGCGGCACGGCGGCGCGCGTATAGTCGGAAGATGGCGTCCGATATCCCACCGCCTGAGATTGACAACGAAGCAAGTGGAAACAGAGCCAGCGGCGGCATCGGCGGCCCAGCCGATAGTCATCGTCATCCCCGCCCGGCGCGGTACAATGGCAGGCTCCGAACCCGAAGCCACCCTGATGCACTTCACGCTCTATTCGCGCACTTATTGCCACCTCTGCGAGGACATGTTCAACGCCCTCAACGCCCTGCAAACCCCGGAAAAGCCATTTACCGTCGAAGTCATCGACGTCGATGCGGACCAGGCCCTGGTGGCGAAATATGATGAGCTGGTGCCGGTTTTATTCGCCGACTTGAATGAGCCTGAGCTGTGCCACTATTTTCTGGATGTAGACAAAGTGCGCACACTGTTGTCGAAATAATTAGTATTTCAACATTATTTCCTGTCC
>NZ_JBFRDW010001091.1:0-1028 GCF_052113985.1 Pseudoduganella sp. RAF53_2
GCCGTTGGCACGGCGCGTTGCCGGCAGGGAGCCGGCAATGTCGACCTGGGACATGATCCAGCCACCGAATACGTCGCCGTAGACATTGGCGTCGGCAGGGGCGGGCATCACGCGCAGCTCGGGCATTTTGCCTGCGGGGAGGTTGTTATTGACGGGGGCGGAAATCTGTTCTTGTGGAGTGCTCATCGTGAAATCTCGTGTGGGGCTACAATTGATCGAATTGTAAACCACGAAGCACAAAGCCATCGCCATGCGCCGTTATCCGAATTCTCCACCGCCGCCCGACAGTAAAGCCCGCGCTGACCGCGGCGACATTGCAACTCTGAAAACATTACTGCCCTACCTATGGGTGTACAAATGGCGTGTGCTGGCGGCCTTGCTGGCGCTGGTCGGCGCCAAGCTGGCCAACGTCGGGGTGCCGGTGGTGCTCAAGCACCTCGTGGACCAGATGACGATTTCGCCGTCCAATCCGAAAGCCTTGCTGGTGCTGCCGGTGGCCGCGTTGATCGCCTACGGTGCGCTGCGGCTGTCGACCACCCTGTTCACGGAGCTGCGTGAATTCCTGTTCGCGCGCGTCACGCAGCGCGCGGTGCGCACCATCGCGCTGAAAGTGTTCCGCCATTTGCATTCGCTGTCCCTGCGCTTCCACCTGAACCGCCAGACGGGCGGCATGACGCGCGACATCGAGCGCGGTACGCGCAGCGTGGGCTCGCTGATTTCCTACACGCTGTTCAATATCCTGCCGACACTGGTGGAGATCACGCTGGTGCTGGGCTACCTCGTCACGCACTACGACATCTGGTTCTCGGTGATCACCTTCTGCGCGCTGGTGACCTACATTACCTTCACCGTGCTGGTGACGAACTGGCGCACGCATTTCCGCCGCACGATGAACGACCTCGATTCGAAGGCCAACAGCAAGGCGATCGACTCGCTGCTGAATTACGAAACGGTGAAGTATTTCGGTAACGAGGAATACGAGGCGAAGCGCTACGACGAAGGTTTGCAGCGCTACGAGTCCGCTGCGG
>NZ_JBFRDW010001092.1:0-1027 GCF_052113985.1 Pseudoduganella sp. RAF53_2
CAGTACCCACCGAATACAGGAGAAACACATGGCAGCAATTACTGCAGCAATGGTTGGCGAACTGCGCGCGAAGACCGACGCGCCAATGATGGAGTGCAAGAAGGCACTGACCGAAGCCGACGGCGACATGAACAAAGCAGAAGAGATTCTGCGCGTTAAGCTGGGCGGCAAGGCTGCCAAGGCATCCGCACGTATCACCGCTGAAGGCGTGGTCGCTGCTTACATCGCCGGCAACGTGGGCGCCCTGGTTGAAGTGAACTCCGAAACCGACTTCGTGGCCAAGAACGACGACTTCCTGGCAATGTCGAACCTGGCTGCCAAGCTGGCTGCTGAAAACAATCCGGCTGACGTTGCAGCCCTGCTGGCACTGCCAGCTGGCAACGGCCAGACCCTGGAAGAAGTGCGCGCTGCCCTGGTTGGCAAAATCGGCGAAAACATGTCGATCCGTCGCTTCCAGCGTTTCGAAACCACCGGCAAGCTGGCTTCCTACCTGCACGGCGCGCGTATCGGCGTGATCGTCGACTTCGAAGGTGGCGACGACCAGGTTGGTAAAGACGTGGCAATGCACATCGCTGCAATGAAGCCAGTGGCTCTGTCCGCTGAGCAAGTTCCTGCCGACCTGATCGAAAAAGAGCGTTCGGTTGCCAAGGCCAAGTCCGACGAAGATGCGGCTAAAGCTGCTGCCGAAGGCAAGCCAGCTCAGCCAGCTGACATCGTTGCCAAGCGCATCGATGGCTCGGTTGCCAAGTACCTGAAAGAAGYGTCGCTGATGAACCAGGCTTTCGTGAAGAACGACAAGCAGTCCGTTGAGCAGATGCTGAAAGCAGCAAACACCACCATCAAGGGCTTCACCATGTACGTGGTTGGCGAAGGCATTGAAAAGAAAGTGGACGATTTCGCGGCAGAAGTGGCAGCCCAAATGGCTGCGTCGAAAGGCGCTTAATCAAGAAAACGGGCCGCAAGGCCCGTTTTTTTAACCCGAGGCGCAAAGCAGGTGGCCGCCACATCGTGGCAGCCACCAGGCCTT
>NZ_JBFRDW010001093.1:0-1026 GCF_052113985.1 Pseudoduganella sp. RAF53_2
CAGCTCGCCTGCAGCCCAAGCCAGGTAAAACGCCTCCCAGTCCGGCCGGCCAAAGCTGATTACGCGCTCTTTGGCCGCAGTCATCGGCGGCCAGGTGTGCGGGTTGAAGTCGCCCAGCGGATACTCCAGCAGGAATGCGTAGAACGCCTCGATCAGACCGTCATCCAACACGGCCTTGATCTTCTTCAGCAGCTCGGGGTCCAGCTCGGCGCGCACATCGGCAACGCAGAACCGGCGGTCGTGAGGCTCCAGCGGCACAGCCTGGAACTCGTTGGACAGCATTACCGTGTTCATGTGGTTGGCCTCGTCGCGGTCGTCCTTGAACTTCTGGCTGATCGGCTGCGTGCGGCCAGTGATCATGTGCTTAATCAGGCCAATGGAGCTGTACTTGTCCTGGCGCGACAGGATTTCCTCGAAGAGGACGAACAGCTTCTGCGAACGCCACACCGTGTAGGTGGAATCCAGCTGGTTCTGGCCACCAGTCGCGCCATACTCGCCATAGATTGGCTTGACGATGCCTTCGAAGAACAGGCTCTTGCCGGTGCCCTGCTTCTCGCCGAAGAACAGGAGTGCCGTCTGCATCTTGGCGCCAGGATGCTGCAGCGGATAGGCCAGCCAGCGTAGCACCCACTGGAACAGCTCGTCGCGCCCCGGCTCCGATGCGCAAAGGCTGTACAGCAGCTCCAGGGCCAACTGCGCTTTCTCCTCGTCCTTTTTCGGCTTGAGCGGGAAGCCTTCGAACATGTTGATGTGCGTTTTCAGGTCCACCGTCTGGGTCGGATCGAACACCAGGTTCTCCAGGTCGATCTCGCGCCGCATTGAATGCTCCAGCCAACGCTCCGCCAAGTTCGAGCCGCGCGAGAGTGCCATTGCGTCGTATCCAATGATCTTGCGCCGGTCGTGATCCCACACCGTCTTCGTCCCGTACAGCAGCGTGTAGCGCTCCAGCATCATCAGCAGGGAGTCATCCCCCGCCCCCCCGCCAGTTGCTGCGACGCCGCGCACGGTAACCGGGAGATTGCGAGG
>NZ_JBFRDW010001094.1:0-1025 GCF_052113985.1 Pseudoduganella sp. RAF53_2
GGGCAGACGAGGTGCTGCCGCGCGAGGCCATCTCCTGCGCGAAATCGTTCAGGCGTTGCGCCAGTCCGGCAATGCGTTCCAGCGGCGCCGGCAGATAGCGGCGGGCGAGGGCGAAATCTTCCACGGCCACCAGCGACGGCATGGCCAGCTCGGCGCATTGCCTTGCCAGCTCCGGAATCTGTGCGTCGATCTGCGAGAACAGCTCATGGGTTGCACGATCCTCGCCCAGCGCGCTGTTGATGGCGTTGATGTCCATGAAGCGCTGCAGCGTCGCGCCGCCGTTGAGCAGGCGCTGGGTGTCGCGGTCGCGGATGGCTTGCAGGGCGCGGCGCGCCAGCGGGAATTGCTCGGCCAGGTAAATCCAGTCGCGTAGCGCGAAGGACAGACGCACGCCCGCCAGCGATGGATCTTCGTCCAGCGCATGTTCGTGGAACCACAGGTGGTCACGCAGGGCGTCCTCATACTTGCCCGCCAGGCGCGCATTGCGGGCGCGCTCCAGAATTTCATGTGCTTGGCTCATCTTCATCCTCTAAAAATACGAGGCCGGTATTTTACCCGCTTATTCACGGGCGCACGCCCATCACCATACGCGGCACATCTTGGCCGGCTCCCTGTACATCGCTTGCCCCGCCTTGCAGGAGAAGGCCTTCGCAAACTCCGGCATATTCACTACCAGGCCATTGACGCGATAGCGGCCCGGCGAGTGTGGATTGGTCAGAGCGTTCACCCGTGCGTTCTCCGGACGGTCGTTCTCGCAGGCCCACTGCGCGTAGCCAACGAAGAAGCGCTGTTCCGGCGACAGGCCATCGCGCGCCTGTTGCGGCGCATTGGCGATCTCGGATTTCCACGCCATCCAGGCCAGAATCAGGCCGCCGAGGTCGGCCACGTCTTCACCCAGGGTCAGCTTGCTGTTGATCTTGATGTCGTCGACGATGGTGTACTGCGCGTACTGGTCGACGATGCACTGGGCACGGTCGGTGAAGGCCTTGGCGTCCTTCTTGGTCCACCAGTCTTTCAGATTGCCC
>NZ_JBFRDW010001095.1:0-1023 GCF_052113985.1 Pseudoduganella sp. RAF53_2
GTGTAGTAATACTCCCCGGGCAGGATCTTGGCCGCGTCGCAGTCGAACGTCCGGTCGTAATAGACGTTGGTGGCGAATTGTTCTTTGTCCATGTCATTCTCACTATCGTTGTGCTGCTTTGAAGCCTGTGGCCTTGCGTTCATCCAGTTCGTACACCGTCTTGCCACGCAGCTTCAAAGAGTCGGACACGTAGAGGAAATTCTCCGAATGGCCCGCGAACAGCAGCGCATCCGGCTTCATCAGGGGGACAAAGCGCGCCAGGATTCTGCGCTGGGTGGCCTTGTCAAAATAAATCATCACATTCCGACAGAATATCGCATCGAAGCCGGGACGGATTTCCCACGACTCGTCCAGCAGATTGATCTGGCGGTAGGTAATCAGCTTGCGCAGTTCTTCGCGCACGCGCACGAAGCCGGCTTTATCGCCCTTCCCGCGCAGGAAAAAGCGCCGCTGGCGTTCCGGCGACAGCTTTTCGATCCGCTCGATCGGGTAGACGCCGTTGGCGGCCGTGGCCAGCACATTGGTGTCGATATCCGTCGCCAGGATGTGGACGTTGGGCGTCAGCGTGTTGAAAGCCTCGCACACCGTCATGGCGATCGAATAGGGTTCTTCGCCGGTGGAACTGGCGGAACACCAGATATTCAGGGCTTCGCCGCCACGCTTTTTCTGCACATGTTCGGCCAGCAGCGGGAAGTGATGGGCTTCCCGGAAAAAAGATGTCAGGTTGGTGGTCAGCGCGTTGGTGAAGGCTTCCCATTCGGCGTTGCCGAGCTTTCCGCCCTCCAGGTCGTCGAGGTATTTGACGAAGGAGTTGATGCCGGTGGCGCGCAAGCGGCGCGCCAGGCGGCTGTATACCATTTCCTGCTTGCTGTCGGCCAGCGCAATGCCGGCCCGCTTGTAGATCATCGCGCGGACACGTTCAAAATCTTTGCCGTTGAAGTCAAACTCTTTAACGGTATCTTTGGTCAGCGCCATTTTGTTCTTCTTCCCTAAACGTCAGACGGGCGCCGCACACAGCATGCG
>NZ_JBFRDW010001096.1:0-1022 GCF_052113985.1 Pseudoduganella sp. RAF53_2
AGTACGTGGAGCTGACCGAGTCCTACAAGTCGCTGACCGAAGCACTGCGTCACGCCGGCATTCACACCGAGAGCCGCGTGAACATCGAGTACATCGACTCGGAAGAAATCGAATCCAAGGGCACCGAAGAACTGAACAAGTACGACGCTATCCTGGTACCGGGCGGCTTCGGCAAGCGCGGCGTGGAAGGCAAGATCAAGGCGGCGCAATTCGCCCGTGAAAACAAAGTGCCTTACCTGGGCATCTGCCTGGGCATGCAGGTGGCGCTGATCGAATACGCGCGCCACATGGCCGGCCTGAGCAACGCCAACTCCACCGAGTTCGAACCGGACACCGACCAGCCGGTCGTGGCCCTGATCGACGAGTGGCAGAACGCCGACGGCAAAGTCGAGAAGCGCGATGCGAACTCCGACCTGGGCGGCACCATGCGCCTGGGCGCGCAAGCCTGCGCCGTCAAGCCGGACACCCTGGCCTCCGAGATCTACGGTTCCGTCGTGACCGAGCGTCACCGTCACCGCTACGAAGCCAACAACCACTACCTGGGCCGCGTTGAAGCAGCAGGCCTGGTGGTTGCTGCCCGCACGCCGACCGAAGACCTGTGCGAAATCATGGAACTGCCGCGCAGCGGCGCCAACGCCCACCCTTGGTACATGGGCGTGCAGTATCACCCTGAGTTCAAATCGACCCCGCGTGACGGCCACCCGCTGTTCACGTCCTTCGTCAAGGCAGCCCTGGCGCACAAGGCCGCCAGCGGCAAGCCGTCGCTGAAGGCAGTCGAGAAAAAGGAGAATGCAGCATGAAGTTGTGTGGATTTGACGTCGGCCTCGACAAGCCGTTCTTCCTGATCGCCGGCACCTGCGTGATCGAATCGCGCCAGATGGCCTTCGATACCGCCGGCGCACTGAAGGAAATGACCGCTGAACTGGGCATCCCCTTCATCTACAAGTCGTCCTTCGACAAGGCCAACCGCACCTCCGGTACTTCCTACCGCGGTCCCGGCATGGACAAGGGCCTGGAAATCC
>NZ_JBFRDW010001097.1:0-1022 GCF_052113985.1 Pseudoduganella sp. RAF53_2
GGCAGGAAGTAGACCGATGCCGTGGTGTCCTGCAAATCGTCCAGCAGCTTGCGGATGCGCGGCTGTGCCGAGATCGGCTGGCTGATGAAGATCATCTTGATATTGTTCTCGCGCACATAGGCCGCGACATCGTCCATCTTGCCCAGCACCGGGTAATTCAATTCGCCGGCCATGCGCTCCACCCCGCGGTCGTCGAAGAAGCCACGCACGCTGAGGAACAGATTGGGATAACGGTCGATGGTGCGGGCAAACTTCGCGCCCACATCGTTGGCGCCGACAATCAGCACCGAACGCACTTCGCTGGCCTTGGCCGGATCGACACTGACCTTGCGCGCAGCCAGGTGGCTGAACAGCAGCGCAAATGGCGTGGCAAAGAACCAGCTCAGCACCACCGAGGTTTCGTAGTGATACGCCAGCCCGCTGGCATTGCCGAGGAAAACCAGGATGATGGCCGTGACAATCCAGCCCATGAAAATATCGCGCGAGTAGGCCAGGATACGGCCGGAGCGCCACATGCGGTACGGGTCCACCTGCTGATAGACCGATGAAGAGATAAAGAACGCCAGCACCATCAGCACCAGCGAATAACCAGTAAACGGTTCGCCATACAGCACCGAAGTGAAGTACAGCGTGCCCATGATGATCAGCGGGTCAAGCACGCGCTGAAAAAAGGCGACGATGGGTAAATCATTGACAGTCATTGGTGTTCCCGTACTGCGAGTTTTAAAACTGTGCCGTAGCGCTGACCGTGAAGCCATTGGCCTTGTAGCTTCCCGTGCCGGCCAGCGGCGAACCGCTGCGCTTTTCGTGGAAGCCGCTCACGTTCAGCTGGATCTGGCGGACCGGCGTGTATTGCAGGCCCACCGTGGTGCTGCGTGTAGTGTCGCTGGCGTCGCCATTGAAGATGACGCCACCCAGCGGCTCGAAGCGGCGCGTCTCGCGCCGGAATGCCGCGTTAGCCTGGATCTTGGACGTCGCATCCCAGGTACCGGAAATGCTGCCGCCCTTGTTCAAGCTATTGC
>NZ_JBFRDW010001098.1:0-1016 GCF_052113985.1 Pseudoduganella sp. RAF53_2
GCTTGCGGTATCTGTTCGCCAAAGAGTATTTGTTCTACCACGCTCAACTGACTGGTTTGGAATGGTCTGAAATTCCGTTGCGATACCAGGCTGTCATTCTGGGGATGCTCAAGATGGTCGGCGCCGGCATGCTCGCATTTGCGGTGGCCTTGGCCTGGCTCGTTCTCCCTCTCAGCCGCGGTGAGCAATGGGCGATATGGGCAATCTTTTCGGTGGTAGCTATCCACGGCTTTATTTCGATCTACGTAACAATCATTTTGCGCCGAGTGAATCCAGGTGCGAAGACAAACGTCGCGTCGGCATGCACAGGCGTGGTTCTTTCGCTTGGTGCGCTTGGATTGGCCTGCATTTCTCATGTGTGATCAGGAAATGGCGCCAGCATCGTATCGATCTGCCGGATTGATAAGCTGGATTAATAGGCCCATTTGGATTTTCGGCTCTAATCAGAAGGAATCAAGGCCGGTAGACTCCAACGTCAACGGGCACGCGCATTGGGCGCGGCCCTTATTGACAAAGGACCGCCTTGATCTCGAAGAATTCCAATTCCTTGCGCGCCGCCACCATGATGGGCGCAATCGCAACGATGTTTGCTGCCGCCTTCGCACAGGCAGCCGCGCCGATGGCTAAATTCCAGGCGCCGGGTTTCTACCGCATGGCGCTGGGTGATTTTGAAGTGACGGTTCTGAACGATGGCACGGTTGACCTGCCTGTCGACAAGCAGCTCAGGCAGCCGGCCGCGAAGAGCATTCAGGCGCTGGACAAGTCCTTCGTCAAAGCGCCGCTGGAAACCTCGGTCAACGCCTTCCTGATCAACACTGGCAGCAAGCTTGTGCTGTTCGACACCGGCGCAGCAAACCTGTTTGGTCCGACGCTGGGCAAACTGGCTGCGAATCTCAAGGCCGCTGGCTATCGGCCGGAGCAGGTTGACGAGATCTACATCACGCACATGCACCCGGACCATGTGGGCGGCCTGATGGCGGGCGGGCAGATCGTGTTCCCGAACGCCACCGTCCACG
>NZ_JBFRDW010001099.1:0-1014 GCF_052113985.1 Pseudoduganella sp. RAF53_2
GGACAGGGCAGGGTAGACGTGGGCCGCAAAACTCAGGTCGCCAAAGCCCATCACCGCCAGTTGCGACGGAACGGCAATGCCGCGGCTGGCTGCTTCGATCAGTACCCCGTGCGCCAGGGTGTCGGAACTGGCCGCGATCGCATCCAGTTCGGGATGTGCATCAAGTAGCCGCCCCGCGCCAGTGCGCCCCAGCGGCAAAGTCGCCACGCCGGACAACACCTCGCTTGCAACGACCTCCACGCCATGCCTTGCTAGCGCTACCAGCAGGCCTTGTTTGCGGCGCACGGCGCGGCCATCATCCATGGTCACAATGCCCACGCGGCGATATCCACGCTCCAGCAGGTGGCTGGCCACGACGCGGCCGGCCTCCTCGTGCGAGAAGCCGACCAGCATGTCGATTGGCGCCGGCGTCATGTCCCAGGTTTCCACCACGGGGACGCCGGCTTTCTGCAGGCGGTTGCGGGTATTGTCCGTGTGCTGGGTGCCGGTGAGGATGACGCCGTCGGGACGGCGGCTCAGGATGGTCTCCACCAGTAATTCTTCGCGCCAGCTTTCGTAGCCGCCCAGGCCAAGCAGCACCTGGTAGCCGGCAGCGGTCAGCGTTGCCGTGGCTGACTGCACCATATCGGCAAAAACGGGATTGGCGATGTTGGGAATGACCAATGACACCAGTTTGCTGCGGTTCATGGCCAGACCGCCAGCCAGCATATTCTTCACATAACCTGTTTCGTCGATGGCGGCCTGAATTTTGGCGAGCGTGTTGGGCTTCACCAGCTGCGGTTGATTCAGCGCGCGCGACACCGTGATGGCCGAAACGCCCGCCACGCGGGCCACATCCACCAGAGTCGGACCRCCGGCGGGAACCRTCTCGGCGCTGCTGTTGAGCAATCGTATTTCGGGTTTCTCGGTTTTCATGCGACGATTGTAACTGGCACGACAACCGGTGCCAATGCATCAGTATGGCGGCAGTTAATCCGGTATGATGGGGGCCATGGATACGCCAGAATTCCAAAC
>NZ_JBFRDW010001100.1:0-1013 GCF_052113985.1 Pseudoduganella sp. RAF53_2
CCGCAAGGAATTCCTCGAAAGCTTCCCGCTCGATGTGATGAAGATGGTGGGAACCCTGGAAAAAGATAAGCAGATCTTTGGCCTGCTGCAGATCGACCACACCGTGTACCAGGTGCGGCCCGGCCAGCACGCAGGACAGAACTTCGGTCTCATTACCTCGGTGTCCGAAGACGCGATAACAATCAAGGAAATTGTTCAGGATGCGGCCGGCGACTGGGTCGAACGCATGTCGAAGCTGGAACTGCAGGAAAGTAAGGAGAATACCAAATGATCGCCATCAGAACCGTGACGCGTGCCCTGCGTTTTGCAGGCCTCGCGCTGGCGCTGGCCGGCAGCGCAGCCGTGGCGCACGCCCAGCAAGGCAACGCGATCGAATCGATCACGGCCAACCAGCAAGGCAGCAATGTCATCGTCAAAATCGCGCTGAAAGATGCGCCGGAAAAGCTGCCCATCGGCTTTTCCATCACCAATCCGGCGCGCATTGCGCTGGATTTCGGCGCCACCAGCAACGGCACCGGCAAGACCAGTCAGGAAATCAACCTCGGTGACCTGAACAGTGTCAACGTAGTGCAGGCTGGCCAGCGTTCGCGCCTGGTATTCAACCTGAAGCGCCCTCTGAATTATGCAACCGCTATTGATGGCAAAGCTGTGATCATGACCATCGACGGCTCCGGCGGCATCGCCACTGCGGTCGATGCGCGCGGTCTGCCGATTCCTCAGGCGGCTCCCGTGGTCCCGGCGGGCAAGCAGCTGCTGCGCGATATCGACTTCCGCCGCGGTACCAGTGGTGAAGGGCGCGTAGTGGTGGACCTGCCGAACAGCCAGGTCGCCGTTGACGTGCGCCAGACCGCAACCGGCGTGGTGGTGGACTTCATGAAGACCGGTCTGCCGGAAACCTTGCGCCGCCGCCTTGACGTGACCGACTTCGGCACCCCGGTGACCAAGGTGACGACCGTTCCGCAG
Source organism: Pseudoduganella sp. RAF53_2 (assembly GCF_052113985.1). Taxonomy (NCBI): domain Bacteria; kingdom Pseudomonadati; phylum Pseudomonadota; class Betaproteobacteria; order Burkholderiales; family Oxalobacteraceae; genus Pseudoduganella; species Pseudoduganella sp. RAF53_2. The sequence goes on from NZ_JBFRDW010001100.1 coordinate 964, forward strand.
GGCGAAAATTCGCGCATGACCATCGAAGCGCATGGCCTGTGGGAGCAGAG
>NZ_JBFRDW010001101.1:0-1013 GCF_052113985.1 Pseudoduganella sp. RAF53_2
CAATATGCTGCAGAGATTCACCTTGACGCCAGCGTTCCCACATCAATGCCTTCTGCTCGTCAGTGTAATAGATTCGTGGCTTGCGTTTCATGGCAACACTCCTCCTGCCTAAGCAGTTTATAGTGTTGCGTCGACCGGTTGAATCCGCAGGCGACAGCTGCCGCATCGCTAAGCGCTGCCACCCGCCGCTTGTTCTTGCGCTCGGAGTTCGGAGATGATGACGGCGATGCGCTGTTTGCGGGCTTGGAGCGCGAGGGTGCGGCCGCCGGCCATTTCAGCGGTTCGGAGGGCGACTTCGTTGAGTGCCATTTCTTCGTCCAGTTCGCTGATGCGGGCGCGCAGGTCCGGCAGGGTCGGGCTGTCCTCGTATTGCATGGCGAAATCTCCGCTGGGATGGGTCTACCAGATCAATGTAGGACAAATCTGACCGAATAAACTCACCAATCTCCACATCTGATACGGTCGATTCCCAGCCGATCTGAGTCTTTTTTTCGCGGTGCGCCGGCAGCAGAATGGTAGCAACGAGAAAGGAGCTTCAGATGAATACCCCAGCCAAACGCTCTTTCGGCGAAACGATGACCGCCGTTGCCTGGTCCTTTATCGGACTGCGCCGCCGCAGCGATTATGAGCGCGATGCGACTGCGCTCAAGCCTGCCTATGTGATTGGCGCCGCGTTGATCGGCGTGAGCATGTTTATCGGCGTCCTGCTAACTGCCGTGCGCATCGCAACCAGCTAAGCTACTTCCTGCTGCGTCAGGCGTGGGACGGAGGAGGCGCGCGGCGCCAGCGCCGTGGTAGGGCTGGCGCCCTCCTCGACTTTGAACACGCCAACCACGCTGCTCAGCCGCTCGGCCTGATCCTGCAGCGCGGCAGCTGCAGCGGCAGCTTCTTCGACCAGGGCGGCATTTTGCTGTGTCACCGTGTCCATCTGGGACACCGCCTGGTTGATCTGCTCGATACCCGCGCTTTGCTCCTGCCCCGCCACAGCGATTTGTTCGACCACCGCAGACACG
>NZ_JBFRDW010001102.1:0-1010 GCF_052113985.1 Pseudoduganella sp. RAF53_2
ATCATGAGCAGCAGTCAGCTTCTGCAAATCGAGGACCGGCATCGCAAGGACGAGTCCCCGCCCTTGCTACGGCTGGGTTTCCGTCCCTTCTATCTGCTTGCGGCGGCATTGGCCGTCGTCGCCGTACCAGCCTGGCTGGCGGGCTATAAAGGCCTGCTGCCGCTGGATCTTTTGTGGCATGCGCATGAAATGGTGTTCGGCTTTGCCGGCGCCGTCATCGTCGGCTTCCTGCTGACCGCTTCCAGGAACTGGACCAATGTGCAGACGCCGCGCGGCGCGCCATTGGCCGCGCTGGCGCTGCTGTGGATAGCGGGACGCGCCGCCATGCTCGCCGCACCCGCTGCGTCGCCCGCCGTCGCGCTGGCTGCGCGCGCCGTCGACGCGGCCTTCCTGCCGGTTGCCGCCTGGGCCTTGCTGCGCGTGCTGAAGCGCGGCAACAGCCGCCGCAATTATCCGATCGGAGGCATCCTTGCGCTGCTGGCCGTGGCGAACATCTGCTTCCATGCCGCGGCCCTGGGCTGGCACGCCATCTCCCCGCTGCTGCCGGTGCATGGCGCCATCCTCCTCATTACGCTGCTGGAAGCGGTGATGGGCGGCCGGGTAATTCCCATGTTCACCGCCAACGGCGCGCCCGGCAGCAAGCCGCGCAGCGTGGCCTGGCGCGACAAGGCGGCGCCGGCCCTGATCGCCGCAACCGCCCTGGCCTGGCTGCTGCCGGTGCCGGCGCCCCTCGTCGCGGCGCTCGCCTTTGTCGCGGCAGCCGTCAACGCCCTGCGCCTGACCGGCTGGGCGCCGCTGAGCACCGTGCGCGTACCTCTGCTGTGGGTGCTGCACCTGGCCTATGCCTGGATCGCCGGCGGCTTGCTGCTGCTGGGTTTTGCGGCACTGGGTATCGGCAGCGCCAGCTCGGCATTTCATGCCCTGGCGGTGGGCGCCATGTCCGGATTGATCATCGGGATGATTACCCGTACTGCACTCGGCCATACCGGACGGCCGCTCAAGGCGGGACG
>NZ_JBFRDW010001103.1:0-1002 GCF_052113985.1 Pseudoduganella sp. RAF53_2
GCGTGCGACGTTGCGCTCCAGCGGCAGCACACGATGCGTCGGCAGCTCGATCGGGAAGCGCACGGTGCGGAACTGCTGCACTTCCTCTTTGTGGCGGCGCACGGATTTGCCGAAGGTGGTGGTGCGCATGCGCTCGCGCGACAGGCGCTCCAGGTCCACGTCGGCGAAGATCAGGTGCGACTCATCGCTATAACGCTCGGACTCGCGGAGGATTTCGCCATTCTCCGCAATCAGCGCCTGGCCATCCCAGGCCAGGTCGGTGGTCGATTCTCCGCGTCCTGCCGACGAATACAGGTAAGCGGCTAGGCAGCGCGCGGACTGTTGGCCGACCAGCTGGCGGCGGTAATCCGCCTTTCCGACCACGACGTTCGACGCCGACAAATTCACCAGCACGGTCGCACCAGCCAGCGCGCCAAACGACGATGGCGGAATCGGCACCCACACGTCTTCGCAAATCTCGACGTGGAATTTGAACAGCGGCAGATTCTCGATCTCAAACAACTGGTTCACGCCAAACGGCACCGTCTGGCCGCAGAGTTCAACCTGCGTGGCGATCGCCTCGTCGGCCGCGCTGAACTGGCGCGCCTCGTAAAACTCGCTGTAATTCGGCAGGAAGGACTTCGGCACCACGCCGCGAATCTGTCCGCCGCTGACCACCACTGCGCAGTTGAACAGCAGATGATCCACGCGCAGCGGCACGCCGACGATCATCACGCAGTTGATCTGCTGCGACGCCTCCACCACCTTGTTCAGCGCCTGCAGCACGCCGTCCAGCAGCGCGCGCTGGTGGAACAGGTCGTCGCAGGAATAAGCCGACAAGCCCAGTTCCGGGAAAGCGACCAGCGCGGCGCCTTGGGCGGCGGCATCCCTGGCCAGAGCGATGGTCTCGTCCGCGTTATGCAGCGGATCGGCCACGCGGCAGCGCGGCACGCCAACAGCCACACGGGCGAAGTCATGGTGGTACAGATTATGGAAAGAGTGCGACATACGAACAGTTACCGC
>NZ_JBFRDW010001104.1:0-1105 GCF_052113985.1 Pseudoduganella sp. RAF53_2
TGATCCGCTTGGATTACATGGACATTTCGGGGCCGAGAATTTGGTCGGTCAATGGCCTTCAAGCCCTCCAGAAACCGTTCTCCGAGCGTATTCCGTTGGCGTCTGGTCTTTGAGAGCCATGTGAGGCCGGATCTCATTGTAGTCCACGCGCCAAGCCTCCACGATGGCCTGAACCTCGGTCAAGGAGGTGAACCAGTGGACGTTCAGGCATTCATCACGCAGTGACCCGTTGAACGTTTCGATAAAGCAGTTGTCGGTTGGTTTGCCCGGCCGGCTGAAATCGATCTTGGTCTGATGGTGGTAGGCCCATAGGTCCAGCATTTGCCCCGAAAATTCCCCGCCGTTGTCGACAAACAGGTATCGGGGCGCCGCGCGCTTTGTGATGATCTGGTTGAGCGCAGCTACGACGTCGTCGCCACGTAGCCGATAGCCCGCCACGATGGCCAACGACTCRCGGCTGTAGATGTCGATGATCGTCAGCAGGCGTATCTTCGTTCCGTCGGCAAGTTGGTCGGCCACAAAATCCATGCTCCACGCGTCGTTTGCCTGACGGGGCTGCATGCGCGCCTGGCGCGCCACAGCGCTCTTGCGCCGCTTCTTGCGCCAGGCGCGCAACTGCAACTGCCAGCGCCAGCTTGGGATCCTTCTTGCTCGACAAATACTGCGTGCTACGCACTTGCTTGATCAGCCGACAGGCCCGCGCCAGTTTCAATCCATAGTGCTCGATGATGTAATCGACCACCAAGCGCTTCAGCGCGGGCCGCCCCACTTTTTTGATGCGACGTCCTGCAGGATTGCCTTGTCCAGGCTCAGCTCAGCCACCAACTTCTTCAGTCGTGCATTCTCATCCTGGAGAATTTTGAGCTCCCGCACGCCTTCGGATTGCATGCCGCCATATTGCTTCTTCCAGCGGTAAAAGGTCTGCTCAGAAATGCCGAGTTGCCGGACAATGTCGCTGACCGCCATGCCCAATTCGGCCTGCTTCAGCACGGACACGATTTGTTCCGCTGGAAAATGTTTGCGCTTCATAGTCAAACCCTCCCGCTAAGGAATTATTGACCAAAAACTCGCGCTCTGAAGCGTCTAATTTTTCCAATGCAGATCA